>CAYZYJ010000085.1:0-1620 GCA_964482565.1 uncultured Gammaproteobacteria bacterium | reverse complement strand
GAGAGAACGTAGAAGGTGCGGACGTGTATATGTATGGCCATTGGTGGGCATGCGAGCCTTGTTGGAAAAAAATGATTGATGCAGGAGTTGAGCGTGTGTTTTTGCTTCAAGATGCGCATACTGTTTTTAGTCGCGATGCCGTTTTTGCAAAAACGCTAAAGCCACGAGTAAAGACCGCATATATCGCCGGCGCACTTACGGCATTGCCCGAGGAAATTGCACAATCACATCGTCAGTTTTACGTTGATTTAGGCGCTGCATGTGGCGAAAATGGCATCGAGGCTTATATTCCGCATATTCAAACTGATCCAATAGAACATCCAGCAACCCCAGAAATAATTTACGAAAAAGGTTCCACGCTTCCCGCCATGCACGACGTTTTACTTGCCGACGTTACGTACCCATCGCTTGGAACGGGTTGCGAAATCGCTTTTGCAAGTGTAGCGAATAAACCAATCGTTTTACTTTCACACAATAGTTCCAACGTCACGAAATTTTTGCTTGGCAATCCGCATGTGGTTTACCATGTAAAATACGAAACGTATGCCGAGGGTGTAAAAAAAGCGATGCAAGTATTAAAACAATTATGAGTGAAAAACGGGCAATGCTTATTGATTTGATTCCGCCGATTTTAAAAAAAGAAGATGCGTATGAACGCATGGAGGAATTGGAAGAATTAGTTCGCACATTTGGTGGAGCGGTGATTGTGAAAAAATATCAACGACGCTCAACGCCAAATAATAAAACTTTTATTGGTTCTGGAAAAGTAGAAGAAATTTTACAAGACGGTAAGGCGCAAAAGATTCAATTACTTGTTTTGAATCATATTTTGAAACCGCGGCAGATTTACGCATTACAAGAAGCATTAAGACCAGCAAAGATTGAGGTATGGGATAGGATTGATTTGATTTTAAAGATTTTTGCTAAACACGCTTCCACCACCGAAGCACGGCTAGAAATTGAGCTTGCGAGTATTCGGCATATGGGCCCGCGTATTTATGGCATGGGTATGGAATTGTCGCGCCAAGCGGGCGGAATTGGAACCGTTGGTATTGGAGAAAAGAATACCGAAATCATGAAACGACATTTGCGAGAACAAGAGAAAAGCGTGCGGGAAAAGTTAAAGAAATACGCTAATACGCGTGAATTACAACGTGATCGGCGCGCACGGCAAGAGTTTAAAACCTTCGCCCTTGTTGGTTATACAAATGCGGGCAAAACCTCGCTCTTTAATCGCTTAACAAAACGCAAGGAATACGCCGCAGATAAATTATTCGCCACACTCGACACCCGCACGGGAGCGGTGTTTTTACCTGAAACGCAATCGAAAGTGTTGTTTTCGGATACAATTGGGTTTATTAAAAATCTTCCGCCAGAACTTATTAATGCGTTTGAGGCAACGCTTTCAGAAGCAAAATCTGCCGATGTAATCGTGCACGTTGTAGACGCATCGCACCCAAAAATGCAAGACCAGATTTTGGTTGTAAACGATGTACTTGAGCGTTTGAATATGCACGAAAAACCGCGCGTGCTCGTTTTTAATAAAATGGATTTGGTTTCAGAAGAACAAAAACAATACCTCGAAGAATTATTTAAAAACGATGCACCGATTTTTCTTTC
>CAYZYJ010000084.1:0-1692 GCA_964482565.1 uncultured Gammaproteobacteria bacterium | reverse complement strand
TTTTCATCTTGCCTCCAAAAATCACCTTATATTTTGCTCTTGCTTTTGTCAAAACAGGTTGCAAAAAGCCTGAAAGCGAGTAGGATGACGGCATTATGAAATCTGTAAAACACATCAAACTTTTGGCGCCGGCGGGGAGTTATGAATCATTACATGCGGCAATTGCTGCGGGAGCGCATGCAATATATTTTGGCGTGACGCAATTAAATATGCGTGCCGTTGCAGCTTCGAACTTTGATTTGGATGATTTGGCCGAAATCACGCGCATTTGCCATGAAGCAGGCGTAGAGGCGCATTTGACCATGAATACGATTTTATACGAACATGATTTGATATTGATGAAAAAAATCATGGAAAAAGCAAAGGAATGCGGGGTGGACGCCGTGATTGCAAATGATATTTCGGCGATTTTATATGCACGTCAAATTGGTTTGAATGTGCATGTTTCAACCATGCAATCGATTTCGAATTTCGATGCAGTGAAATACTTTGCTCAATACGCCGACGTGGTTGTGCTTGCTCGCGAAGTAACGATTCCAATGATGAAACGCATTCATGAACAAATTATTGCAGAAGATGTGCGTGGTCCAAAAGGGGAATTGGTGCAAATTGAAGTCTTTGCGCATGGCGCGCTTTGTATTGCAGTAAGCGGACAATGTTTTATGTCGCTTCATAACAATAATGCCAGCGCTTGCCGTGGTGCCTGCCGCCAAGAATGCCGACGTGAGTACACAATTATCGACAAAGAAAATGGCAATGAAATGGAATTGCGTAATGGGTATGTGATGAGTCCGGCAGATATGTGCACGATTGATATTTTAGATAAATTAGTAGACGCCGGTGTAAGTGTATTGAAATTTGAAGGTCGAGGCCGGCCACCCGAATATGTAGACACGGTTATTTCAACCTACAAAGAAGCACTACAAGCGATTGAAGAGGGAACCTATGCGAAAGAAAAGTTTCCTGAATGGTTGAAGCGGTTAAGCGAAGTGTATAATCGTAAATTTTCGAATGGGTATTATTTAGGGCGAAAAGGCGGATTTTGGACCGAAACCGGAAATAATCAAGCAACCGAAGAACGAGTATTTACCGGTAAAGTGGTGAAGTATTTCCCTCGCATTCAGATTGCGGAGATTTTACTTGAAGCGTCAGATTTGGCTGTTGGCGATAAAATTATTATCACTGGAAAAACAACGGGATTAGTTCGTGCAACGATTTCGCAAATGCGCCACGAAAATGGCACCGAATTAGAACAAGCAGAAAAGCGTTTAACAGTTACGATTCCTGTTGAATCAACCGTCCGCACCAACGACAAAGTGTATAAACTTATTCCACGCAAAGATTTTACCTAATATGAAGTTTTATACGGTTGTGCATGACCGCGGTGATTGCATTGGTTGTGGTTCCTGCGAATATGAAGCGCCACAAACGTGGGAATTAAGTCCTGAAGACGGATTATCGCGTTTAAAAAATGGCATTCCTGCTGGTAAATGTTTCAAAGCCGAAATCGACGAAATGGATTTAGAAGCCAATCAACGCGCATGCGAAAATTGCCCCGTGCGCATTATTTCAATTCACGAGCAAAAGTAATTACTAAATAATAAGGTCGGCAAAAACCACGAGTCGTGTTGTGTAGGTTCCGGTTGCAAGGTCGTATATTCCGCTGCACGTAATCAAATTTAAATGACGTCC
>CAYZYJ010000083.1:0-2066 GCA_964482565.1 uncultured Gammaproteobacteria bacterium | reverse complement strand
GCTATACTTGAGCGCTAAGTATTCCGAAGCATTTGGCAATTTGCGTGTATGTTCCACAAACTCGCCGTGAATCGCAAAGTGACCGTGCAAATAAATCGTGTCATCTTCAAACTTTGCATCATTTACCGTAAAAGCGCGCTCGGCATTTGGCACAAATTGTTCTGCATTTCCAAAATTGCCACGTAAAAATCCTAAATAACTTTCTGGCGTTGTGCGATAACAAATACCGCCACCAATCGACATATCGGGTTCGATTTCTGGTAAATCCGTTGCGCCAATTGCGGTGAGCGCACGTTGAATCGCCTGTTCGGTTTCGGCATAACCTCCTTCGCCAACGTGGTCATAAACAATACTGCCACTCGCATCAACTAAAAACTTTCGTGGCCACCAACGATTGGCGTATAAATGCCAAATTTTATAATCATTATCTTGCACAACCGAATAGCGAATATCGAAGCGCTTTATCGCTTCTTTTACATTCGCTTCTTCTTTTTCAAACGCAAATTCCGGTGTATGCACACCAATAATCACCAAACCCTTGCTCGCATATTTTTCTTGCCAATCGCGCAAATGCGGCATGGTGCGAATACAATTCACACAAGAATACGTCCAAAAATCAACCAAAACAACTTTCCCAAGAAGTGATTTCATGGTTTTTGGTTCGCCATTCAGCCAATTCAACCCCTTAGGAAATTCTGGCGCGCGTACTTTTGAAAAACGGTGTAAAAACATATTAAACAGTGTCGATACCAAAGTATAAGGAAACGGCTCGGCCAATACCAAATCCAACTAATGCCGCGGTAAGTGAAATCGCCGTCATTTCCATGGCGCTTTTAATTGCGTCACCATGTACAATTTTCCCTTTAAAGTATCCAAGCAAAAATAATACCACAGCGGTTATGATTATTGAAGGTAAAATGGCTTGCGAAACTGGGAGTAAAATATATGGCGTGAGTGGAAATAATCCGCCCGCTAAATAGAAAATGCCCATCACAAATGCGGCGCGAATAGGTGCTTCTGGCTGCATTGGCCCACCATGAACCGAACAAGCCTGTAATTCTTTTTCCCAACCCTTTCGTTCTTTTTGAAGTAATTCCGTGATTTGATGAAGTTCTTTTGCATCGCACCCTTTCTTTTCTAGAAATTGTAAAACATCTTCCCCATTTGAAAGTTGTGATTGTAAGAATTTCGATTTTTGTTCTACTTTTTGTATTTCGATGGCTTCTTTTGCAGATTTTGACGATAAGTAACTGCCGGCCGACATCGAAAGCGCTTCTACGAAGATTAAAACCGTTCCAGAAAGAATCACCACATACGCATTCCCTGTTCCTGTGGCAATTCCTGTAACCGCACCGAGCGTAGAAACTAAACTATCCTCAAGACCAAAAACGATCTCGCGAATATTTGCGCGCAATTCATCTTTCAAACGCATTCCTCCTTGCATGCATGAATTATAACAGAAAGTGGGATTCTTGGTATACTACAGTTATATGGAAATATCTCAGCATTACTCTAGTTACCCGAAGCCAACGCTTATTGTGATTACGAATAACGAATTGGCGCGCGTTTGCAAAGCATCCGACCGTACGATTGATGAAATTGCACGCATTGAAGTGCCGCTCGAGAAACCAAATCAACGCGCAACGGGGAGTACAAATTCCGCTCCGCCAGATTTAGACGCAATGAAAGAGCATAATCAAATGGAATTGTATAAATCGCTTTCGGAATTGCTTTTGAAAGAGTTGAAAAATGATATTGATCAGATTTTATTTTGCGCGCCAGAAATTCATAAAAACACTCTTTTAAACGCCATGCATACCGATGTGCAAAAGGCGGTAAAAGAAGTTGTGCCGAAAAATCTTGCGTCTTTGCCACTCGATCAAATCGTGCGGATTTTAAATGAACATAGGGGTTAGCGTTTGTCATCCCTGGCTCCGACCAGGGATCTAGCGTTTCTTGTGTTTTCTGTGTCATCACTTCCTCCAGAACGATGGGGGCTAGTCCCGCCCCCAAACCCCGGGACTTACTTTTTTACTGGGTCTAAAAAAGTAAGCAAAAAAGGACCT
>CAYZYJ010000082.1:0-2122 GCA_964482565.1 uncultured Gammaproteobacteria bacterium | reverse complement strand
TGCGGGCTCACGAACGGTGAAGTCTACATCTCGGCGCTTCATGCCGACGTGGACTTGGACGACTGGAATACCGAAGAACCCGAGCCTGACCCCGAACCTGACCCCGAACCTGAGCCCGACCCGGATCCCGAACCTTCCAATCCACCTGGCAATTCCAACCCCGAGGCAGAAGATAACAAGGTTTACGTCTGCCTCACCCGTTCGTCTTTGCCAAGCGAAGTGAATGCGCTCCGCTTGTACTACATCACGCAAAGCCAAATGGATCGGCAAGACCCGTTCTACGACGACAGCGACATGCTCTTCGAGGTCTACGGCATCGGTCACTTCTCGAACAATTGGGAATACCTGTGCAAACGTATCACTGCCCGCGACAACGAACTCATTCTCGTGAACGGATTCGCGTGGGTGGGCGATTACCTCGGTCAATACAGCTCCGCCTACGACGGCAAGCCAGATTGGCGCCATTTCGCCTCGAGCAATCGGGTGTATGGCACGCTATTCGTGGATACCTTTATCCACACCGACACGAATGGTGATGGGGAAGAAATGAACGACCGCGATCGTTCCTGCCACTTCGGTAATTTCCCGTACAACGACGTGAACCGCTACGGCCAAACCGATTACGCTTCACTCAACCAAGCGATCATTTGCCCGTAACGCGTAGCCTCACTTTTCCGCCCTGGAAGAGTGAGGTTTTTCTTTTTGGCTTGTGTTATAATAAGGGCATGAGGAATCAAAATGCATTGTTGATTTTTGTATGCCGTTTCTAAACTTCTTGAAGCGACCGTTTTTGCGTAAAGCCATGCCCGTTTTTGTGGCTGTTTTGATTTTTGCTCTGCCTTCTTTTGCCCATGCAAATATTGGTGCATTGCTGAGTCCCGATGGCGCTTCGGCATTTTTCATGACGGGGCTTGCAACCGTTTTTAATGTGATTACGTGGGGCCTCGGGCAATTCTTGGTGCTCGTTATGGGCGCCTTGATTATTCCAATTCTCGGGTACAATTCTTTTGGCGATTCTTACGTTGTTTCGCTTGGTTGGCCCCTTGTACGCGACGCGGTAAACATGTTTGTGATTTTGATTTTGCTTTACATGGCCTTTAAAACCATGTTGGGCGGTGGCGCACAAATGGTGCAACAGCAATTGCCACGTTTATTTTTGGCGGTTGCGGCAGTAAATTTTAGCCGAACAATTTGTTTACTTATTATTGATGCTTCGCAAGCGGTGATGTTTACATTCGTGAATGCGCTTACACAAATTGCGGCAGGAAACTTTGTAAACATGTTGCAAATCAATGCTGTTTTGAATGTAAAAGAAGCGGCAATGGGTTCAGCGGTGCCACTCTCGTTTAACGGCGCAGCGGTACTTGCTACGGCGTATTTGAATATGATTATGGTCGCTATTATTTTAGCGGTCTTTATTTTGCTTGCCGGAGTATTCATTTACCGCATTGTATTGCTTTGGATTTTAATTGTGCTTTCTCCGCTCGCGTTTTTCTTAAAAGGGATTGAAGGTATTGCACCAGGAGGTGGTGGAAAAGGCCAAGAATGGTGGGGGAAATTTACTGGTGCGGTAATGATTGGGCCAGTTTTAACGTTCTTTTTATGGCTTTCGCTTGCAGCTTCGAGTTCCGGCAAAGGCATGGCCGTTTCTGAAAATTTCCCATTGCCAAAACCAGGTGAAACCGTGGAATGGTCGGCTTTGCTTACCGAAGCGTTTAAGGTTGAGCAATTGCTGAGCATGTTCCTAGGACTTGCAATCATTTTGATTGGATTCCAAGTAGCAAGTAGTTATGCGTCTTCGCTTGGCGGCGTGGCGGCGAAGTTTATTAATGAAGATTTTGGCAAGAAATTAATTGGTGGTATTGGCGTAGGCGCAGCTTCTCGCACCGTAGGATTTGGTGCACGTACCGTTGAACGAAGATACGGTATAGGCGCAGGGGTTGGGAAGAGTCTTACGCAGATGGGCGGCTCTTTAGCGACAACTGGTGGAGTAGCTGGGCTTGTTGCTGGTGCGGCGTTAAGCAAGGTTGGTGGAAGTATTCAGCGCCAAACAGGGGCGATTGGTGACGCCGATAAAAAATCTGCAAAAGAATCATTTGCAACGGCCACCATCGACGAAAAG
>CAYZYJ010000081.1:0-2148 GCA_964482565.1 uncultured Gammaproteobacteria bacterium | reverse complement strand
CGCGAAACGAATTTGCGCGATTGGAATCATTTGTTTAAACGGTTTTTTGATGTATTTTTTGCTTTCGTGTTTTTACTCCTTTTCTCGCCTCTCATACTGGTTGTTGGACTTTGCGTTATGCTGGAGCGTAAAACACTTAATCCATTTACGTTCGAAGAACGAGTGGATGGGCGAACCCTTGAATCATTTCGTTTATGGCGTTTTAAAACCTTGCGCGATGGCGAAAGCGAATCACCATTGACGAGTGAAGAATTGCATATGCATGCAGAATCTCAAATCGGCGATAAAGGAAGCGAAAAATCAACGCGTCTTGGTGCTTTTTTACGTAAAACCGAGCTACACGAATTACCACAACTCATCAATGTGTTAAATAACACCATGAGTTTGGTTGGGCCGCGCCCGCCGTTTAAAGAAGAAATGGCGCATTACACAAACTTGCATAAAAAACGTTTACGCCTAAAACCAGGGATTACGGGATTATGGCAAGTCAATAAAGAACAAACGAAAAAAACCGTAGAAGATTTATTAAAACTTGATATTTTTTACGTCGAAAATTGGTCGCTCGCGCTTGATTTTACGATTTTGGCAAAAACGGCTAAATACGTGATTCTTCATACCTTTAAGTCATGAAAGTCCTCATTCTTGCAGGTGGCTTTGCAACGCGGCTTTGGCCACTCACCATCGATAAAGCAAAGCCGCTTTTACCTATTGCCGGTAAACCAATGATTTCGCATTTGGTAGACGCTTTACCGAAAGAATTGTCTATTATTGTGAGTACGAATGCGGTATTTGCAAAAGATTTTTTTGATTGGAAACGCGCCTATCCGAGTCGAAACATTGAAATATTCGTAGAAGATGCGAATGCAGAAAAAGGAAAGATGGGCGCAGCAAAGGCAGTTGTCTTGGTGATTGAGTCATTTAACATTCAAGAAGATTTACTGATTTTAGGCGGCGATAATATTTTCCTTTTTAAATTAACCGACTTTTTAGCGAGCCTAAAGGGGAAACCTGCACTTGCGGCATTTGATATTCAAGACGTAGAAAAGGCGAAGAAATTCGGCGTGGTGATTGCAGATGGAAAACGAATTGTAGATTTTGAAGAAAAGCCTGAGCAACCAAAATCGACTCTTGTTGGAACGCTTTGTTATTATTTTCCTGCATCGGTTTTGGGTGAAGTAAAGAAAACGGCATTAGCACGACCAGATAATTTAGGCGGTATTTTTGAACATTTATTAAAAATAGGCACCGAACCTGAAGTATTTGAGTTTAGGGAGTATTGGAATGATATTGGCTCATTCCATGCCTATATCGATGCGCATAAGTTTCTTGGTGGCGTAAGTGTTCCAGAATCTTTGCTTGATCCAGCACTCGCGAATCAATTTGAGGGCGTGAATTACATTGAAGAAGGCGTACATATTTTAAATAGTGTGGTGCGTGATGCAATCATTATGCGCGGAACCATTCTTCGTAATTGCACCGTGAGCGAAAGTATTATCGATAAAGATTGCGAATTTTCCGATTTAGACATGCATCGCGAGATTATTCGTCAAGGAACCGTGCTTTTGAGTGGCATGTAATTATGTTATAATTTCGCCATATGGAAAAATTACAACAATTGGCGGATCATTTGAAAGAGTTTCACTTAGGCGTGGTTACTACGGTTTCACCAACAAATGAACCGCAAGGAGCGACGGTTGATTTTATGGCAATCATTGAGGAAGGGAAATTGATTTTGTATTTTTTAACGCGTCGGCATTCACGTAAGTTTGAAAATATGATGCACAATCCTCGCATCGGCTTTGTGGTTGGATTCGGGCCTGAGGCAAATACCGTGCAAATGCAAGGCACCACGCACCGATTAACCGAGAACGATGAGATCGACGCATTTTTTGCGCATGTAGAAAATCGCCCTGAATTGAAGGAGTTGTATTATGGCCATAACGACATAGAACCGTGGAGCGAAGTGAAGGGCGTTGGATATGAAGCGGTACGAGTAAAAATTGATTGGGCACGTTGGCTTCATAGAGATGAAAATGGTAAAGTTCTTACAGAAATGATTATTGAATAATATGGAAAAGCGACGAATTTTAGTAATAGAAGACGATAACTTTATTGCAAAAAGTTATAAACGAAAATTGGAAGAAGAGG
>CAYZYJ010000080.1:0-2207 GCA_964482565.1 uncultured Gammaproteobacteria bacterium | reverse complement strand
AAAGAAGAGCCATAAATTGCAGTAAGTACAAAAAGCCTAAATCCGCGACTTCGCCAGTCATGGTAGCAATGCCAACTGGACCAGCTAATGATTCAGAAACCGGGGAACCAATCACCAAATCCCGCAATAATGTGTAAAACCCTTGCGAGACCGCCACGGTATAAAGAGCCGTTGTTTCTATTCCTTTAAGTGGCGCGAGGTAAAAGGGGTAACGCACATCGCCCGTTTCTACCATGGCAACACCAATACCATTTGCGTCAATTGACGGTAAAAATGTTGGTTGCGCAAGTAATTCGATCGTTTCACCTTTTCGTAAAACACTGAATCGCACTTGTTCTTCGGTAGAAAATCCGCGCAAGGTTTCGCGTGCGTTTTCGCCTGATTGTACTGCCTGATCATTTAATGAGAGTACGGTGTCGCCAATTGCAAAGCCTGCATTTGCTGCGGGGGAATCTGGCAAAATTTCGGTAATCCGTACCGCTTCATTTTTTACAATGGCCATTTTTGGTGTTTCACCCTCTGTAACCGAAGGAACACCAATTAAAAATC
Organism: uncultured Gammaproteobacteria bacterium; assembly: GCA_964482565.1. Lineage (GTDB taxonomy): Bacteria > Patescibacteriota > Patescibacteriia > UBA9934 > UBA9934 > CAYFMS01. Next base: position 1,658 of record CAYZYJ010000080.1, on the reverse strand, counting down.
CAATCGAAAATAAAACTGCGGCAAGCACCAAGTTCATCAAAACGCCTGCCGAAAGCACAAGTAATCGAGCAGGAATCGATTTTTTTGCAAAACTTTTTTCGCTTGTCGATTCCCCGCTTTCGCCTTCAATGCGCACAAATCCGCCAAGTGGAATCGCATTCAAGCTCCAAATCATGCCGTCTTTTCCTTTCCAAGAAAAAAGACGTGGCGGAAACCCAAGTCCAAATTCTTCCACCCCCGCCCCAATTTTCTTTGCGGTTATATAATGACCCCATTCATGGGCAAGAACGAGAACGGAAAGCACGATAAGAAACAGTAAAATAGTGGTAAGCATAGTTATAAGGCATGGTAACAAAAACCAAGAATTCCGCAATGACGCTTGTGCTCGACGAAGGCTCGGTTGCGGCGGGTGGCGGGATTTTTGGGGACCCCAAATTCGCGCAACGAAGTGAGCGGATATTGGGGTAAAAATCCTGACAGGACCCGCACGTTATTCGCGAACGATGTGGTCAGGGATGACAATGCAAACGGGTCGGGAAACCCGACCCCTACAGCCTATTGCCTATTGCCTATTGCCTATTTATTCCCCTCCAACACCCCCAACACTTCCACCACTTTTTGTTTCAATGCATCATTATTATTCGCTTCAACGGTGACGCGTACAACAGGTTCGGTATTAGATTTGCGTACAATAAACCACCAATCCGCAAAAATCATTTTCACACCGTCAACGGTATTTACTTCTTCTGCAAGTGGTTTGTAATGTTCTAGCACACGATTCAACGCTTCATCTTTTGCTTCGATTTCACGATTAATTTCCCCAGAATTCGCATACTGATTCATGAGTGGTTGCGAAAGTTCGCTCAAAGATTTTCCACTCTTTTGCAATAACTGAAGCAAAAGCACAATGGTATAGTCGACCGATTCCAAAAAGGCAAAACGATCAAACGTAAAATGTCCGGAAACTTCGCCGCCTAAAATCCCTCCCTCTTTTTTCGCTACCGCCGGCACATTGGTTCTACCAACCGCAGATTCAAGCACGCGCCCACCAAAACGCTCAATCGCTTCTCGCACGGCACGACCCATATTCACAGTTACCACCACGCCACTTCCTGGCCGTTCTTTTAGGAGCATTTCAGCGAGAAGCGCAAGCGTAGCGTCACTCGTGAGCGCATTTCCTTTCTCATCAATAAAACGCACACGGTCAACATCGCCATCAAGTGCAATACCAATATGCGCGCCGTTTTCAATCACCGCCTGCTTCACATCGTGCAAGGTTTCTTCGTCCGCCGGGTTTGCCTCGTGATTCGGAAAATGTGCATCGGGTTCTTTATAGAGTTCAATAGCCTCAACGTTTAATCGCTTTATTAATTCGGCCGTGCTTGCAATTCCCATCCCATTTCCGTAATCCACCACCACTTTAAGGTCAGAAAAATCTACTTCTAATCCTTGTACACATTTTGCTAAATACGCTTCTAAAATATTTGTTTCCTTTACATCAATATTCTCCGTTGTTGCCAAAACCATCTCTACTTCACGTAAAACCTGCGTAACCATTTCGTATAATTGCGTCCCCGAAATCGACGACCCGTCATTTTTCACAACTTTAATCCCATTGTAATTTGCAGGATTATGCGAAGCGGTAATCATCATTCCAA
>CAYZYJ010000079.1:0-2589 GCA_964482565.1 uncultured Gammaproteobacteria bacterium | reverse complement strand
TTCCGGTTGCAAGGTCGTATATTCCGCTGCACGTAATCAAATTTAAATGACGTCCACCATTTGAAAGAAAAATGGCTGAGGCATCATCCTTCGGGTCGAATGTGCGCCATTCGCGTACCGCAAAGGTATTGGTAACGCCGTCGCTGTTAATGACCGAAATTGTATCGCCAATCACTAAGGTATCAAGACGCTCAAAAACGGCACTTGATTGACCCCAAACATTGTGGCCAGCAATAACTGCACTGCCAATTTCGCCAGGAATAGTGCCAGGTGAATACCAACTAACTGCATGATTGCTATTTGGAACAGCCATTTCGCCATTACTCGTAAGTCCCATTTTTTTAATTACGGCATTTACGCCAAGTTTTGGAATAAGTAAGTGTGAATCGAGTGATTGCGGGGGAGTTGAACGCGGTGCGACGGGCGCTGTGTAAATTGGAATAGGGGACGAAATCGGCGCTGAAATATAAGGTACATTGCTTGCAAGTGGAAATTTGCCAAAAGGTAATTCGTGTATCGTTATTTCCGCTACAGGAGCAATAATTGGGTTAAACAATAACGAAAGTAGGCCTAAAATAGGAATAATGGCACCAAAATTTAAAGAAATAAAAGTAGGCATAGAACATGCCACCTTAGCACCACTTCACTTAATAAGCAAGGTAAAATCGCTATTTCTTCTTTTCACCTTTCTTCTTATCTTGTTTTGGTTTCTTGACGTTCTTTCGTGCATTTAGTCCTTTTGCCATATGGTTTTATGAATTGAGTAAGAGGATGGGGGAATTATAGCAGATTTAGGTAGACGGTTGGTAGTGAGCTTTCATGATGGCGAGCGCACTCCTTTCTACTTCTTCTGCAATATGCTTTCTGAGTCTTTTTTGATTTTCATCCTCAGAAAGATCGTCTCTCACATAAATCCATAAATCACCACCGTCAACTTTACTATTACTATAAGACACAATTTTCTGGCCTTTTGGTGTATTTTCCGCTTCGTTCCAAATCGTTTCTGTCATTGTTGTTATTTCGAATCCTCCATTTGGAGTCTCCAATGAAGCAGTGATTCCGTCTCCTTCAACGTTGATGTTTACATCTTCGAGCAATTGCTGATACATCGCCTTTGCTTCATCTACATTTTCATCACCAATACCCTCTATACGATGAAGCATTTCTTCAAGATCGGTTGCAGATCTATAATTTTTTACGTCATCAAGACTGATATCAACCGCCGTAATATCGAATGTTTTGGTTTCCGCCTCGGGTGGAATAAGTTTGTTTTCGGCACTTAATTCAACTGCTTTGCCTAAGATTGCAAGAGCAGTACGAGTTTTTGATTGCATTTCGCGAATTTTTTGCTCGTTTACGGCTTTTACGGGCTGATGCTGTGTTGTTACTTCTGTATGCGACTGTGACTGTGGTTCGTTCGACTCAACCCCTTTTATTAATCCTGCGGCACTTGCAAGTAATGCTGCGGCAAGAATTGCCCGTCGTCGCATTTGTTCCGGCAATCCACTGCGTGGTTCTGCTTCCTTTGTTTCTAGGGCTTTACGTCTACTTCTTTCTTTTTCAAACATATGGATTCAATCAATAAATTAATGATGCAGATAACGAAAATAATAGCATTTCCCAGCATAGGCGTCTACGAAATTGATTTGAGGGCGATTCAGCTGTTGCTAGCTCAGGGATTGTTGATCGAAAGACTGCTTATTCATTAAATGCTCAATCATGGCTTTTGCGATATCAATACCGGCTACACGTTGAGTGACGCTGAAATCATTTGGAAAATTTACTTCGGCAATGTACGGCTTTCCTTGTGTATCAAATAAAATATCAACGCCTCCTGTTTCCATGCCGAGTGAAAGCACGGCCTTTACCGCTATTTCTTGAATGTCTGCAGGAAACGTAATCGCTTCTCGTTTTTGATGTTTATCGTCGCCTGCATTTGTTCGAAATTCGTTTTCGATGGTGTAAGAAAGATGGCTTGCGACAACCTTATTACCGACAACCACGATGCGTGCATAATAGGAATGCGGAATAAATTTTCGCAGAAGTACCGAGGTTTTCTCTGCGCGCAAAAAGTCGAGCAATGAAGCAAGTCCTTGCATAGAATCGGCACGCATAACGCCAACGCCATGCGAACCACCAAGCGCTTTTACAATAATCGGAAAACCCCCGAGTTTTTCTACGGCGTCTGCAACACCCGTTTGCAGGGTAGGGATGAATGGCACCGTAGGAATCACAGGGAGGCCAATTTTTTCGTGCAGAAAAAACGAACAGTTGCGAGTATTAAATCCCGATGTCCAATCTGTATAAAAATTACTACATTCAGCACTCAACATGATGCGTTCTGCAAGCACCGAACGGGCGCTCGTTGCGGAGCGATAAAGTAAATCATTTTTACCCAAGCTTTTCATTGGCGCCAATCGCTCGGTTGCTGCGTCGTGAAGGATGAACTCAACCCCAAGTTCGGCACAGGCATTTTTAAAAAGTTGTGGAATAACGAAAGGCCCCATGCCGGCAACGTTGTTTCGTGAGATTAGATGAAATTTGATAAGCGTAATTCAAAATACATTAGTGGTTACCTATACCACGTTT
>CAYZYJ010000078.1:0-2702 GCA_964482565.1 uncultured Gammaproteobacteria bacterium | reverse complement strand
TCGCATGCCCACCAATGGCCATACATATACACGTCCGCACCTTCTACGTTCTCTCCATTTTCTGCCGCATTTTGTAATGCCATTGGTTCCGCATGTCCTTCTGCATCATGCAAAGAACAAAGGTCATACCCTTCCCCACTTTTACATTCAAGCACAACGCGCGGGCAAATATGCCTTTCCTTTCCGCCACGATTAAATCCATTTCCCCCACGACCAATCACTTTTCCGTTTTTCACGATTGCTACTCCAACGGGAAATAACGTGTCGCCCGCTAATTCTTCCTGCGCCTTTTTCGCTTCTTGTAAAAACGCATCATCTAACGAAACAAAAAGAAATTCTTTTCCTTCTGGTAAATAAGGGTATTCTACATTCATAAACGTGGCATAATTTCGTAATGCAATAAAACACTTTGTTCACCAAGTGGTTCGACAGCAAGACGCTTTAATCGTTTTTCAGAAAAATCACGTGCAAGTGGAACACCGGCACCAAAAAGCACGGGTTCAATCGTTAAATACATTTCCGTAATTAAATCCGCTGCCAAAAACTGACTGTAAATTTCGGCTCCACCTGCAATCACAAGCATTTCTGTTCCTCGTGCTTTTTCTTGTTCCACCAATTCATGCGGCGAAACAGAAATATATTCCACTTGATTTTCGATTGATTGATACTTTTCAGGATTCCTTGTGAGCACAAGAATGCGCCGCCCCTTGAGCGGTCTACCAATGGTTTCGAATGTGGTGCGGCCCATTACCATAACGCCCGCTTCTTTTGTTTTTGCAATAAAAAATGCTTTATCTTCTTTTGTTGTCCAATTCGCTAATTCGTTTGAAGAGCGACCAATAAATCCGTCTGTACTTATGGCGGCAAGCAAAATAACGCGCATATTAAAGGGCTATTTTCATTTTCTTGAGCGCAGGCATTGGTTTGTATTGTGTCGCAATCATAGCAACCAATTCCTCTACTAGCGTTTTATCTTGTTTGAGTGCGCGTTGAAAGGATTTTTCTGGCAATTTCATTTGTATTTCTTCGTGCAAATGCGGCATACGATTCATAATCATTTCCGCTTGTTCGTAATGATTTTCGTAAATATGCGCATGCGAAATAGAAACCGTCAATTTGCCAACGTCAGTTTCGAGCTCCTGCGCAAGCATGGATTGCAGGAGCGCGAAACCGGCGATGTCATGAGGATTTCCAAGCATCATGTCATTCGATCGAATAACAAGGTGCAAATTCAACTTCTCATCGATGATATTCACCGTGAATGTAAACGGACAAGGAACATTTTTCTTGGCACGCGCAAGCAAACCATCCGTTGCCGGATCCCACATCACAATCACTCCCTGACGTGAGCTTTTATCGGTTTTCAAATGCGTTACCAAATCAAGCAATTGATCACGCCCGAAATGATGTCGCCATCGGTATCCGTATGCGCTTTCAATCGTATTATCGTCTTCGGCAAAATCATTCCAAATAGGAGTGAATTGCTGAAGGAAGGCAAGATTCTTTTCGCCGGAAATCATCCATACCACTTCCGCCGCAAATAATGACACCGGGCATTTGCGAAGTGTGAGCAAAGGAAATCCAAGACCAGGATGTAACTCAAATGTTACTCCGGGAAGTGCCTTTGTTCGCATTCCGGTTCTCGCATTAAACGACTCCGCACCATGAATCATGATGTCGGCAATAATGTCTCGATATGCAAGATCAAACCGTGTCATATATCTACCCTATTGAAAAAAATTTTGTTCCGCAATGGCATGCTTGTGGATAGTTTTTTCTGCCGCTAGAAATCCGCTCATCTACGCCACGAATCACTGGCGTTTTTTCTATAATATCGTATACTGAACCCAATATGAAGAACTCATCTGGTCGCTTTCTCGTCGTTGATGGAATTGCAGGAAGCGGAAAGTCTACATTGCTAAAAAGCATCAAGGAAGAATACAGGCACGAGGGAGCGCGCATCTTTGACCTCAAAGAATGGTGTGCAAAAAATCGCGGTATTCCAACTATTGCGGACGTAAAAGATGCCGATATTCTTTTCACCTATGAACCAACGGGTTCGTGGATTGGCGAAGCGATTCGGCTCGAAATGTCGCAAACAGAAAATCCGTATTCCGCCATTTCGCTTGCACAAGCATTTTCACTCGATCGTTTAATTCTTTACAATCGACTGATTCTACCCGCTCGCGCAAAAGGAATACCAATCATTCAAGACCGTAGCGTTACCTCTTCGCTCGTGTATCAAACAACAATGGAAGACGCCATGCCGCTTGATTCCCTGCTCGCACTGCCTGGCAACGATCTTGCCATGCTCAATGCACCAAATCACTTAATCCTCACTGATTTAGACCCAACCATTGCGGTTTCACGCGCCTCAAAACGCAAAGAATTATCGAAAGGTGTGTTTCAAGAATTGGAACTCTTACAGCAAATTGACGACGCATTTAAATCCCCGTGGTTTGAAAAATTGATCACTGATTCTGGCACAGAAATTCACCGCATTTCTACCAATCAGCCACAAGCAGAAAGCATTCAAGAATTCTCTCAACTCATACATAAACTCTTACTATGAAATCTCTCATCTCTCTTGGTTCCCTCATCGACGAAACAATCGACATTTACAAAGACCATTTTAAACGATTCATGAAACCAGCCCTCGTTGCGTTGAGTGTTCCTATTCTTATGCTCATTTTTGGATTAAT
>CAYZYJ010000077.1:0-3018 GCA_964482565.1 uncultured Gammaproteobacteria bacterium | reverse complement strand
TTTTACTCTGGAATTTGCCGCCTGCGCAGATTTTTCTTGGGGAAGGGGGAAGTACGTTTGTGGGATTTTTGGTTGGAACCTTGGCGGTGATTTCTGGCAGCAAAGTAGCAACCGCATTGCTTGTGATGGGAATTCCCGTGCTTGACGTCTTATTTGTGATGATAGATAGGTATCGTAGAAAAGTACCGATTTTTACGTCGAGCGACCGCACACATTTGCATTTTCGTTTGAAAGACCATGGTCTAAACGAACGTATGATTTTAGCAACGTATTATTTGCTTTCGCTGATTTTTGGCGTTACCACCTTAATCTTCGAAAGTTGGCAAAAGGTGATTGCGCTTGGGTTATTATTTGTTATGATGGTATTACTTTTGCAATTTGTTTCAAAAAATGAAGATTATGCCTAAATCTACTCATCTCTTTCTATTCTTGGTCGGCATTCTTTCCCTTGCTGCCATTTTGTTTTTCGGGCTTCGTGCCAATTCTTCACGCGTCGAAACCATTTCGCATTTAAATACCGAAATCCGTGTCTGGACGGCAAAAGACGCCTTGGAACGCAAAAATGGCCTTTCGCGCGTTCCACTTGAGCGGTTGGAAAAAAATCGGGTAAAGGGCATGTTATTTTTGTTTCCTGAACAATCCGAACAAACGTTTTGGATGAAAGATATGGAATTTGACCTCGATGTGGTTTGGATTCGTGGCGAAAGCATTGTGAAAATCGACCGAAATGTAAAAGCGCCGTTAAAAGGCGAAACGCCAGCCCGTATGTTTTCTACGCCATTTAAGGTCGATGCCGTTTTAGAACTTCCTGCAGGCGGAGCGAATGAATTTGGCATGCACCCTGGGCAAACCATCACTCTCCCAAAGTAATATGAAAACGCCCAATTCGCTCGATACAAGCATGCTCGAAGAGAGTAATACAATATATACAGTAAAAAATCTCGTTATATTTGCTTTTCTTCTGGTGTATTTATTTAGTGGAATGTTTTTGGTTGTTTTGCTGGGTTTCAGTCTTGATTTCATGTATCTCTCGGTTATTATTCCGTTTTTTATCCTTTGGATTTTTATTTTTAGAAATCAAAAAGATTCCAAGGCACAATTTATTGCTGTGAATCATTTAAAAATATTAACGGCACAAGAGCGTGGTCTTATAGAAATGCCGGAAAGTTTACGTTTATGGAATGCAAAAGTTTCACAGGCCTTTGAAACAAGCCTTTTTGATCGTCCGGTCGTCATTTTTACGACGCATTTTCAAAGAATGTTTAAAGATCATGAAGATGCGCCCTTGTGGTTTATGGTCGTGCAAATAAAGCTTGAAAAGGAGTTCCCGCATTTCTTTTTAGATGGGCATTTGAATAGTTTAACGGCTCCGTATGCGGCTGCAAATGAGCTGCAGCTAGAAGGTGATTTACACAAGCATTTTACTCTTTATAGTCCAAAAGGCGGGCAAATTGGGGTATTGGCAGTTTTAACGCCTGACGTGATGGCAACTCTGATTGACGTTGCAAAGCCGCTTGATATTGAGTTGAAGGGAAATACACTTTCTTTAATTATTGAAGGAGGGGAATTTACACAAGTTCGTGTTAAAACCCTTGAAAAAGCCCTTTCGGCCCTTATTCAGGAATTTGATCATCTCGTTTATACATGGAAACCAGAGTACCGACATGATGGTATGATGCACAGCTTGCACGAGTCTCCAATGCGTGTTTTTACCAGAAAGGTTATGATTTTTTTCCTTGGCTTATTAGCTTTTATCTATTTTGGTTACCTTGGCTTTCTTATATTGAATTTTATTGTGCGATCTTTGCTTGACGCAATAGGGTAATCATGTTACATTCGGCCCATTCTTATTCATTAAAGTCTTGTTGAAGGCCCTTAAAACATCACGAAGATGTGCCAAAAACAGTCTCAAAACATATGTTTGCAGTAATCAAAACAGGTGGAAAACAGTATCTCGTGAAAGAAGGTCAGGAATTGAAAGTGGAAAAATTGGAATTAAATGCTGGTGACGCCCTTTCTTTCGACGCATTGATGGTTGCAGGTGACGACGTAAAAATCGGCGCTCCAACAGTCGCTGGTGCAAAAGTAAGTGCAACCGTGGTAGAACAGGGTCGTGCAGAAAAAATCAGCGTCATGAAATACAAGGCAAAGGTACGATACCGACGCAATGTTGGACATCGTCAACCGTTTACAAAGATCAAAATCGAAAAGATTTCTGCGTAACAAATCAATCGGCTTCGGCCGATTTTTTTGTCAAATAACCTATCCCCATTTTATGCACGTTTTGAGGTTGCTAGAATGCACACAAACTCGTAAGATGAAGCCCTATGAATAGGGACGGCGCACGTATTCCACCACAGAATTTGGAAGCAGAAGAATCCCTGCTTGGCGCGGTTTTAATTGACCAAGAAGCGATTATGAAAATCGCTGACGTGGTGCAGCCGGAAGATTTTTATAAAGATTCGCATCGCATCATTTACGAAACCATGGTGGAACTTTTTGAACGCCATGAACCGATTGATTTACTTACGCTTGGAAACCGTTTAGACGAAAAAAATCTCCTCAAAGAAGTTGGCGGACGCGCATCGCTTGTGGAATTAACAAACCGTGTTACTACCTCGGCGCATATTGTGAATTACGGCGAAATCATTTCGAAAAAATCCACGCTACGCCGATTACTTCGCACTGCTTCCGAAATCACCGAATTGGCTTATGACGAAGCAAAAGACGTAGACGATTTGGTCGATGAAGCGGAATCAAAACTCTTTAACGTTTCTGCTAATTTCATTAAAACCGCGTTTACGCCAATTCGTATGGTTTTGGCTGGGGCTTTTGATCGCATCGACGAATTGCATCAAAACAAAGGTAAATTACGCGGCGTACCAACAGGATTTACCGGGTTAGATAATTTACTTGGTGGATTGCAAAAATCGGACTTGGTCATTATTGCGGCACGACCATCCGTCGGAAAAACAGCTTTTGCACTCGACATTGTGCGCAATGTTGCCAAACACAAAC
>CAYZYJ010000076.1:0-3039 GCA_964482565.1 uncultured Gammaproteobacteria bacterium | reverse complement strand
GAATATTGGCGAGGGGTAAAATCAGTGGAGTCTGCCGTTGTTTCCACAGGTTCTATAATTGGTACATTTACGTTTGCAGCGCTTGAAGCGAGCAAATCCAGCATATTGTCTTGCGTATTTGTTGGGGCAAGGGCTTGTTTCATGCCAATCGAGCCGTATAATCCAAAAAGGAAGACAATAAGGAGTGAACCGATGATAAGGGAAATGTCTCGTTCTTTACGCATATAATGAAGTATTTGCGAACCTTAGGCGAAAAATCGAAAAATTGCAAGCCTTAACCCTCGATTCGTGTTGATTCTTCATTTGCGTAAAGAGCAATAGCTACCATAGCAGCAGTCAAAAAGGCGAGGTCATTTTTGAAAAATGGGACATCAACAAGGCCATGAATACACATGGTTGCGAGCGCAGCAAAGCCAATTAATTGTGCGTTTGACTGTTTTCCGTTTGAGAACCGGTAAAGCAGAAAAGCGAGAAAAATGAGAAAGGCGAAAAGCCCAAGTAGACCGAGTTCACTCCATACGTTCAGAAAGAGTTGATGTGGGTATTCAAAGATTTCAACGTCTTTTGCAAAATGGTAATCTGGCATGATTTGTTTATAGCCTCCGAGTCCAGCACCAAAGAATGGTCGGTCGAAAAGCATAGCAATGGTTTCTTGCCACTGCGAACGGCGCACGAGTCCAGAGAAATCTTGCAAGAAAAGTTTTGTACGAATGAATGGAATAGTGAGGGAAGCGAGCAATGCGATAACTCCTCCAAAGAGTGCGACCGTGTACACATTTTTTACCGAAAACGTGAGTTGTTTTACATGGTGAATAATGAACGTGAAAAATAGCGCCGCGGGAATAGCAATAAATACGGCTTCGGTTTGTGAGAGAATACAACCAATAACGGAAATGAAAGCGGTGAACAAAAAGAGTCGTCGGTAACGTGGCGTTATGTAGGCATGAATCAAAAATGCAGAAATGAGAGGAGCGAGGAATAATCCAACCGCATTCGGGTAATCAAAAATAGATGTTGCGCGGCGTTCGATGACCCACTCAACGGGAATGGCAAAACCAGTAGCGACTTGTAATACGGCAAAAAGCGAAATACCAATCGCGCTTATACTGAGCGGAGCAAGAAGAGCGGAAACGGAAAGGGATTGTTGTTTAAACAGGAATCGTAAAAGAATAAAGAAAAGCACCGGTTCAAGTAAATAGGCCTTCCAGATTCCAAGCGCAGAAAAAAGATTGGGTGCAGCAAAAACCGCAGGAAGGGTGAGAAGCAGGAAAAGGGAAGTAGCAAGAAAAAATTGGCGCGCCGAAATCGAGGGGCGATAATGCGCGTAGAATCCGATGAGTAAAATCCAAAAAAACAGTTCAAGAACGGTTGAAGGAATACTAAAAATCGAAAAACGCAATAAATACACGGGCAAAACACCAAGAAAAATCTTTAATGCCAAAATTGGTGAACGCCAAGTAAGCGCGGCAAGTAATCCTCCCAAAATCGCTACGAGAAAAAATGGCATAAATTACGGTTCAGTAATTGGTCGTTCTGGCAAAAAGAGCAAAGGGATTTTGCGCATATCTACGCCGCCAAGGAAGTGAAGCGCGGAAAGATAAATCAATCCGCCAAGCGAAATATCGAAAATGACATGAGGTAAATTCGTGAAGAGTATTCCCACCGACATGAGGAGCGATGCTAGAATCGCCTTCACTGTTGCTTGCATATTTGGGAAGTAACCACTTGTTTTGTACACCATCAAAAAGGTTAATGCGCCAATCAATACCTCGGCAATAAGCGTCCACCACGCAGCGGCCCAAATACCAAATTCCGGAATGGTGAGCAAATACCCAGCTACGGTAATGGCCGCAACAAATGCATAACCCCACATCATTTGCTTTTGTTTATTAAGAGCAATAATGGCGTGGCCAAAAAGCGTATTGTAAAAAAGTACCGTAATCACAGCACCAAATACCCACATAATTTTGCCTGCTTCTTCGTATTCGGATCCTGCAATAAAGGTCATGGTTGGCACACCTAAAAGTAAACAGCCAAAAATAAACGGAATGCCAGCAAAACTTAAAAAATCAAAACTTTCTTGCATCTTTGTTTTAAAATCGTTGGTTTTTTGTGCTGTCCAAGCAGCCACAAGAATAGGAAGCATCAGCCCCATAAACATGGTTGGAATGGCGGTCATAACGTCGAGGACTTTGTACGCAATGCCGTATTGCCCAATCTCTGCTTCGCTACGGAAAAGTGAGAGGAAAAGCACGTCGCCACGCAGGTAAATCAAATTGAAAAAAATCGACGCACCAATAGGCCAACTGGTGGCGAAGATATGTTTGATGATTTGCCGGTCAAAAGCAAAACGAATGCGAATATATTTGCGCGCATAATACCAATCAATCAAAAACATGAGCGCATTTGAAAGAACGAAAATCCATACGACACCAATCAGTCCAAGATTGAAGGTTGGAGCGAGTAGAAGGGCACAGAAGACAAAGGCACGATTGGCGAATTCACCAAGCACGGCCTTGCCCATGTCGAGATGCTTTTGGAAAACACCAACCAACATGGCGGCGGTACTTGTAAATACATGAAGCGACGCACCAATAGCAATTCCCCATTTAATCACGCCGGGGTAGGGGAAAAAGAGCGCAATAATTGGTGCAAGAGAAAGAAAAACAACCGAAGAAGCCACGCGTAATGAAATTAAATTGCCGAGCATTTTTTCTTCGTCGGCGCCTTTTTCTGAAATTAACGAAACCGTGGTGATGGTGAGGCCGAAATCAACAAGTACCGCGAAAATCGCCAAGAAACTCATGATGATGGTGAATTGCCCATACCCTTCAACGCCAAGGAATCGTGCCAAAAGGGCAACAGAAAAAACGCCAAGAAGGGTAGAGATAACCTTGCCAATAAGCTGAATGGCGGTATTTTTTGCAATTTGTTTTGACTCGGAAACCATACAAACCGTATGGTATACTAGGATTGAAGCTATGCAAAGCTCTAGCTCTAACCGAATTTTCATGTTTTTCCAAGCTTTTTCTTTCACCT
>CAYZYJ010000075.1:0-3063 GCA_964482565.1 uncultured Gammaproteobacteria bacterium | reverse complement strand
AACTTGTGATTAATGGAGCCGGAGCCGCAGGAACGGCTATTGCTCATATTTTACTTGCACAAGGTTTTGGCGACATTATTGTGCTCGATAGCAAAGGGGCATTAAGTGCCACGCGCACCGATTTGAATGAAGAAAAACAAGCACTTTTAGCCCTCACAAATCCTCGTGGAATAAGCGGAGATTTAAATGAAGCATTAAAAGACGCCGATATTTTTATTGGCGTTTCGGCAGCAAATATCCTTACCAAAGATCATATTCAATTAATGGCGCCAAACCCAATCATTTTCGCTCTCGCAAATCCGGATCCAGAAATCTTGCCACACTTAGCACTTGAAGCAGGTGCAAGCGTGGTGGCAACAGGGCGAAGCGATTTCGCAAATCAAGTCAATAATGCGCTCGCCTTCCCGGGCATTTTCCGTGGTGCGCTCGATAGCGGCGTTCCGCAAATCACTGAAAGCATGAAACTTGCCGCCGCCCGCGCTCTCGCCGATTTCGTTTCAGAACCAAGTTCCACACATATTTTACCGGACGTTTTAGACGCAGAAGCACAAATCGCAGTTGCCAAAGCCGTACAAAACGCTGCGTAAAAACAAATTCCCGAAGGCAAGCCTTCGGGAATTTTATTTAGCTAAGGTGTTTTGCGATTTTGTCTCGTAACATGTCTTTTGGCATGGAACCAGAGAATTGTTCTACCACTTGGCCGCCTTTGAAAATAAGGAAGGTTGGAATAGAGAGAATATTGTATTGTCGTGCTAAATCTGGCACTTCATCTACATTCACTTTTCCAACAATCACTTGTTCCATTTCAGAAGCGAGTTCATCTACAACCGGACTCATAACTTTGCAAGGCCCGCACCATGGCGCCCAGAAATCCACTACCACAATACGATCTGCTTGCAAAACTGTTGCGTCAAAATTTTCTAATGTTAATTCCATAAAATAGCCGTTAATTTTTGTTCAAGCATTGTACACCGCGGGCATAAAAAAGCAAAAGGCGAATTTCTTCGCCTTTTTGCTATACTTCGAGTTTCCGTTCTTTCTTTTCTTCGGTGTAAATTTCCAAGATATCGCCTTCTTCAATACGAGTTTTGCCCATAAATTCCACACCGCATTCCGTTCCTTGTTGTACTTCTCGTACATCGGCCTTTCCAGACTGTAAGCGTGAAATCTTTCCTTCGCCAATCACTTCTTCGGCGCGAATAACACGAGCAGTTGCATCTTTTTGCACCACACCACGCGTTACTTGTCCTCCAATCACCATCATCTTTGGCAATTTCTTGAACACGCGAATGACTTTCAATTGTCCGAGTTCGGTGTAAACCTGTTCAGCAGGAATCAAAATCTTTAATTTTTCTACCACGTCTTCGAACAATTTGTAGATGACTGAGTATTCATGAACGCTCACATTCTTGCTTCGCGCTAAAATTGCTGCCGTTTTTGTAACCTTTACGTTAAAGGCAATCACCATGGCTTTGGTGGCATCGGCCTGCAAAATTTCAGAATCCGTTACGTTTCCAAGACCTTTTGCCACAATCTTTACCCCAACGTATGGGTTATCGATTTTTTCGAGCATTCCCAAAATCGCTTCCAAAGAACCTAAAACGTCTGACTTGATGATGAGGTTAAGCACCACACGCACGTCTTTTCCGCTATCGGAATCGGTTGCGGATTTGGTTTGTACAACCGTCATTTCGCTTGCACCGCTTCGGCGTGTTGGTTGTGCTTTCAATTTTTCAAGAGCCTTTGCGTCTTCCGGAACTTCCAAAATATCTCCAACCGAAGGAGCATCTTTAAATCCTAAAATTCGCACCGGCATACTTGGCGTCGCCTCTAAAACATCTTCTACTTTCCAATTTTTCATGGCTCGCACCTTGCCGTAATTCGCTCCACGAACACCTAAAATATCTCCTTTACGCAAAGTTCCTGCTTGCACCAAAACGGTCGCAACCGGCCCTTGGCCTTTGTCGATACGTGATTCAATAATGGTTCCAATGGCTTTTCTATTGGCGTCGGCAACGATTTGATCTTTATGCATTTCAGAAACCGTCAATAACATGTCGAGTAAAACATCGATATTTGTGTTCGCCTTTGCAGATACGGGAACAATAATGGTATTCCCTCCCCAATCTTCTGGAATCAATTGTTGTTCAGCAAGCTGTCCTTTAATACGTTCAATGTCGGCTGCTTCTTTATCGATTTTGTTAATCGCCACAATGAATGGCAATTTTGATGCTTTAATAATGTCGATTGCTTCTTTTGTTTGCGGCTGAATTCCGTCGTCAGCTGCCACAACTAAAACGGCAATATCGGCAACCTTTGCTCCACGCGAACGCATTACGGTAAACGCTTCATGCCCTGGTGTATCGATAAACGTAATTGGCTGATCTTTATGTCGCACTTGGTAAGCACCAATATGCTGCGTAATTCCGCCGGCTTCACTTGCAACCACATCGGTTTTACGAATCGTATCGAGCAAAAGCGTTTTTCCGTGGTCAACATGGCCCATGATAACGATAACTGGAGCGCGTTCGGTGCGATTTGTTTCATCTTCGCCCGCTAAAATTTCCGCCAAACGGTTTTCACCATCATCTTCTTTCACGGTTCCATCTTCTAATTGCGCAATAAATCCTAAATCTTCAGAAATAATCGCCGCCGTTTCAAAATCGATACGTTCATTGAGCGACGCCAAAATTCCAGCACGCATCAATTCCTGCATCACACGCGCCACTGGCATATTCAACTTTTCAGAAAACTCGCGCACGGTAATAACCGAAGGCAAAGAAACCGCTTCTGCGCGTCCTTCGAGTACGGCCTTTTTACGCTCTTCACGCGTTCGTTGTTCTTCGCGTTTCTTTCCCAAATACTGCCGACGTTTAAATTCACTCCATGCATGCATGATGCGTCCAACATCGCGGTCTGGTACTTTAAGAGCTTTGGTTCCAATATCAAAACCAAGTTCTGGTAATTTAGTGCGTAATTCCTCGGTAGGAACCCGCAATCGACGTGCTAATTCTGTAATATTCATGCCGGAAATATACAGGTCTTCCCCACTTTCGTCAATCA
>CAYZYJ010000074.1:0-3146 GCA_964482565.1 uncultured Gammaproteobacteria bacterium | reverse complement strand
TTTTGGGGACCCCAAATTCGCGCAACGCAGTGAGCGAATATTGGGGTAAAAACCCCGACAGGACCCGCACGGTATTCGCGAACGACGTGATCCGCACGTTATTTGCGAGCTTTAGGGCGTGTAAATAAAAAGGGCGTCATCCTTCAGTTCGCAAACTTCAGGACAGGTAAATGACGCCCTTACTACAATCCTCCAACAACACGTTGCACTTCTTCAATCGAGGTCATGCCGGCAAGCGCTTTTAGCAATCCATCTTGCAACATGGTGACCATTCCCTGTTTTTGTGCCACTTCGCGCACGGCATATTCACTAATTTCGCCAGAAAGAATAAACTTTTCAATTTCGGCATCCTTCAATAAAATTTCATAAATTCCGAGTCGCCCTTTATAGCCCGTATTATTGCAATTCGCACAACCCTTCCCTTTGTAAAACGTTAGCGCATCAAGGTTCGGTACTACTTCGCCACTCGTCGGAGGAATCATTTGCAATTGCGCTTTAATGCTCGTAAGCGTTTCTTCTGCTACGGTTGCATCTACCTCTTTGCATTCCTCGCAAATATGACGCGCCAAACGTTGACCCATAATGGCATTCACCGCAGGAGCCAATAAAAACGGTTTCACGCCCATAGAAACGAAACGTGGAATAGCACCCGCCGCGTCGTTGGTGTGAATGGTTGAAATCAACATATGTCCGGTTAATGCCGCCTGAATCGCCGTTTCTGCCGTTTCTAAATCACGAATTTCTCCTACCATCACAATATCTGGATCCTGACGCAAAATAGAACGCAATCCATTCGCAAAAGTGTAATTCTTACTGTGATCGATTTGCGATTGGTTAATTCCTTCCAATTTATATTCAACCGGATCTTCAAGGGTAATGATTTTCACGCCTGGTTTATTCAAGCGTTGCAAAATAGCATAAAGCGTGGTGGTTTTTCCGCTTCCCGTAGGCCCGGTGGTAATAATCATGCCATGCGGTTTTTCTACTTCGCGCAATAACTTTTTCAACATTGCCTCGCGGAATCCTAGTTTTTCAAATCCTAAATTCGCCGCATCTGGATTCAAAATACGCATAACCACCGATTCACCCCAAGCGGTTGGCATGGTGCTTGTACGCACATCAATCTTTTTATTTTTCTGGAAAATCGTAAAACGTCCATCTTGCGGCCTGTCGGCAACGTTCATTTTTAATCCCGCAATCAATTTAATACGGCTGATAATCTTTTTCCATTTCGTTTTATCGATATCGGCAACTTGCTGCAAAATTCCGTCCACACGAAAACGTACGGCAATTCCCTTTTCTTCGGCTTCAACGTGAATATCGGATGACTTTAATTTCAATGCCGCCGCCACTACAATAGCTAAAACATCGGTAATATTTGCCGCCGAAAGCGCTTTTGCAATGTCATCAAACGATTGCATTTGCGCCTGATATTTTTCTAATTCCTCTTCTTTAATTTGCACGCCCTTCACCACAACCTTAATTTTCGGCAATGCTTCGTAAAGAGCAACCGCTTCCGTGAAACTGTTTTCGCTAATTTTATAAATTGCGCCATGTGTTTTATGGCGTTCTTCGATTTGAAATAACACGTCTTTCACTGCTTGACTTGTTGGATCAACGGCACCGATACGGAGTTCTGGCCCCGTAAATAAAAAGGCTACCGCTTTCATTTCGCGCGCTTTATCTTCCGGAATCAACGAAAGAGCGTCAGGGCTAATCGGAAAACCTTTTAAACTCACAAAAGCCACGCCAAGCGCCTGTGCTTCGGCTTTGGCTTGATCTTCTTTTGCCTGCAAACTCATGGCGGCCATTTTGTCTTGCAATTGCGAAACGGGCTTTTTATCCTCGTTCGCGCCAGCCGTTTGCTTTTTCAAGAGTTCTTCAATGGATGGGAGTGCGTCTGCCATGTTTATCGTTTAGGAAAAATGCCGTGTAATACCGAAAGTATACCAGATTTTTCTGATTGTTTTATGAGATGCGCCCAAACAAGGTGATTGAACGAAACCATAAATCCAATAATCACGCCGTAAATGAGAAGTGCAGTGAGGAGAAGTAAAAATAATCCTGTAATTGAAAGGAAAACATGCGAAGAAGCGCTAAACGCAATGCTCACCACTAAAACCGCAGCAAAAGGCGCAAGAACCAAACCAATTAAATATTCCACCACGCTGAATACGGCGACATTCACTAAAAACAAGGTGAGCGAAAGTTCAAAAACAATCAATAAATGCGTGCGCACAAAATCCACGCCGTTTTTTATTGCTTGAAATAACGATAAGTCCCTAGCGACAATGCTAAATAATGCGAATATTGCCGATGCATGCAAAAAGAACGCGAGCGGTAATAAAACAAGTAAAAATCCCGTATACACGAAAAGCGAAAAGATTGGACGATACGCATCAATCATGGCGCTAAGCGGAAAAGCGGCAAGTAAAAAGAGGATGAGAAGCGTAAGGAATAAGAAGGCATTCACGGAAAAAAGCCTCAAATAATGAACGTGTTTTAAAGAATTGAGGATCTGAATGAAAGAGGTTTTATTGCCATGTGCGAGTTGCGTAGCACCAAAAAGCAATCCTTGCTGACCAGAAAGTAAAATAAAAAGCGCAATTATGCCTGCAAATAAGGCCATAACCGCCGTGGCACTTAAAAACAACTCATCCTGACGCAAAACGTATCCGCCCCATTCCATAAGCCATGGCGCTTTGGCGGTAATTCCTGCTTCAATTGATTCAATCGAGAATTTACCCGCAGGTTCCAATCGCGAACTAGAACGCAGAACATCGCGAAGCACGGAACCGCTTTGTAAAAACGCTCCTAAAAAGGCAAAAATCCATAAAAATGGATGGTGTAAAGCGTCATGAAACGCCTGTTTTAACAGCTCAAAATAGCGGTTAAACGATGTAGAAAAGAATGTTGTTTTCATACCTCCAATGATTACAACGTAGTATAACATACATTGACAAAAGGCGTTTTTTATGGTATAGTTATTTGCCGCAGGAATCGGAATTACGAGCCAATTTACTGCGATTTCACAATTCTATTGGGGAGAGACTTCGCCATCGCGATGCCCAACAATCACCGTTAAAAGCCACCAATGAGCCGATCTCTCGCAGTTCTATTCATTGGTGTTTTTTATTCGTTAAACA
>CAYZYJ010000073.1:0-3374 GCA_964482565.1 uncultured Gammaproteobacteria bacterium | reverse complement strand
GTTGAGTAACCAATATAACGAATTGGCAAATCTTCTTCGCGTAAAACTTCGTCGGCATGCATTGGCCCAAGGGCTTGTTCGCTTGTTCCGATGAGGTATTGATTGTCTTTTCCGAGGTAATAAATTTCATCGTGGCCACCATGTTCTAAATAACCCATGGAACGCATAGCGGCTGGGTTTACAATTTGAGGAACAAGCATTGGGGCAAAACCATGTTCTGCGGCAATATCGAAAGCGAGTTGAATAAGGGCGAATTGCATGCGTACAGCGCCACCTTTCAAATAAGTAAAACGCGCACCGCTTACTTTTGCGCCTCGTTCGGTATCGATAACGTCGAGCAATTCACCAAGTGCCAAGTGATCTTTTGGCTCAAAATCAAAACTTGTTGGTTCGCCAACTTTTCGAATAACTTCATTCTCCGCATCGCTTTTGCCAAGCTTTACATCAGCCGAAGCTGGGTTTGGAATCTTATGTAAAAGTTCACGCAGTTCTTCATCAAGAGGCGAAATTTTTGCCTTAAACTCGTCGGCATGTTTATCGAGTTCACGCATGCTTGCAATAATCGCATCACGTTCCGCGCCTTGTACAGTGATGATTTGTTTGCTTGCTTCGTTTTTTTCAGAAGCGATGCGTTCTATTTCGCCCGTTAAACTTCGCACTTCTTTGTCGAGTAATAAAATACGATCGATATCGATTTCAACACCTTTCGCTGCCGCTGAATCACGAATAAAGGCAGAGTTATTTCGTAAAAATTTGAGATCAATCATAGAGTTTTGCGTAAAAGCCGCGTTTTATAAATCGTTGGTTCAAAGGAATCAGCTCGGTGAATCGTGATATTTAGATCGGTTTTTGTTAAGAAATCCGTGAAATGTTGATGTAATTCATGCTGATCATAGCCAAAAACCAAACAATCAGGTTTATGTGCTAAAACGCATGAATAATTCCCGAGCGCATTGAGTGTATCACCCGGCAAAATCGCGTCAATAAGCCCAGATTCTCGTAAATTCTTTGCTCGAACGGCAAATGGTTCTTCCGGTCTCCGCCCTTTAAAATGCGCAACAACCTCATCATTGGTTAAATACACGGTTAAGTGATTGCCGTAAGATTTTGCTGTTTTCAAAAAGTGTTTATGTCCTTCATGAAAAAGATCGAAAACCCCAAAAACTGCCACCCGCATATTACTCTGTTTCATTCGATTCCGTCTCATTCACTACTTCGGGCTTAAGTGTTGGGAATAAAATCACCTCTTTCAAGTTCGGGCTATCGGTCAAAATCATTGCTAAACGATCGATGCCGAGTCCATAACCTGCCGTTGGTGGCATGCCATGTTTTAATGCCGTTAAAAAGTCTTCATCAATTCGTTGCGCATCTTCACTTCCCCGTTCTCGCAAACCTTCTTGTTCTTTGAATCGCATTTCTTGTTCGATTGGGTCGTTCAACTCATTGAATGCATTCCACACTTCCATGCCATGAATCACGAGTTGCGCGCTCGCGCTGTATTCCGGATTATCTTCACGCTGTTTTGCAAGCGGTTTCATAGCCACCGGGTAATCGGTAATGAATGTTGGCTGAATGATTTTTGGACGTGCTGACGTTTTCCACAAATGATCAACTAATTCGCCATAACCAATAATACCTTTTGTTGCAATGTGTCGCTTTTCCATTTCGGAAATAATCGCCTCTTCTGACGTATACAAATCCAAATCAATTCCTGCATGCGTTAAAATCGCATCGTGGAAAGTAGTGCGTGGAAGCGGCGAAGCGAAGCTCAATGAATGCCCACGATATATTACATTCAAATCTCCTACCGTAGCTGGCACAACTTCTTGCATCATGCGTTCCAAATGATCCATCAAATCTTCAATCGTTGAATATGCCGAGTACAACTCGATTTGTGTGAACTCAGGATTATGCTGCGGACTCACCCCTTCGTTTCTAAAGCAACGAGCAAATTCATAAATCCGTTCAAATCCTCCAACCATTAAACGCTTCAAATACAATTCAGGAGCGATGCGCAAATAAAAATCGTGTTGCAAGGTATTATGATGCGTGACAAATGGTTTTGCTGTTGCGCCGCCTGCAATTGGTTGCAAAACAGGCGTTTCTACTTCCATGTAATTATTCTTGTCTAAAAACGCTCGAATGGATTGCACCATGCGTGAACGTGATTTTGCGGCATGCATAACACTTTCATTTGAAAGCAAATCCAAATACCGTTGACGATAACGCTTTTCGGTATCGGTCAAACCATGCCATTTTTCTGGAAGTGGTAATAGTGCTTTAGATAGCAAAGTGTACGATTGTGTGTCTACCGAAGGTTCGCCACGCTTTGTGCGAAAAGCAATTCCGGAAATGCTGAAAAAATCTCCCATGTCCGCATGCGCATGGAAAAATTCATATTTTTCTTCGCCAATAACATCGCGATGCAAAGCGATTTGAATTGCGCCTGATTCATCTTTCAATGTAGCGAACGTTAATCCACCATGACGACGAATCGAAAGAATACGTCCACTTAAATCAACAATCGTTTTTGAAGATTCTAATTTTTCGAATTGATGCAAAACATCATTCGCCATATGACTTCGAGTAGCACTCGATGGATATGGGTTGATCTTAGCCTCCTTCAAACGTGCAAGACGTTCTCTACGAACAACTTCTTCTTGAATCATATTAACGAATTTCGATGATTTTGTAATTCACTTTTCCATTTGGTAATTCTACCTCAACGTTGTCTCCTTTCTTTTTTCCAAAAAACGCTTGACCGAGTGGTGATTCATTGCTGATTTTTCCTGCCATTGGGTCGGCTTCGGTGGAACCTACGAGGGCAAATTCTGCATTATTGCCATCTGGCTTTTCTACCACAAATCGCGTTCCAATCATGATTTCGCTTGCTCCTTCTGAGTCAGCGATTACAACGGTTTTTGCTAAAATTTCCTTTAATGCAATAACGCGCGCTTCATTTTGCGCTTGTCGTTCTTTTGACTCTTGGTATTCAAAGTTTTCCGAAAGATCGCCTTGGTCTTTTGCGGTACCAATTTGGTCTGAAATTTTACGTCGTAACTCCCCACTTCGGTATTCTAATTCTTCCTCTAATTTCTTTTTTCCTTCTTCGGAAACGTAATAAACATCTTGCATAATATGCCAATGATACGCATTTTTTACTTATAATTCAATAACCGCCCGTAGGCGGATAAATAGCGATAATAGGCTTAAAGAAATAATGCCGTAAATCGAGAAAGTTGTCTAGGGGAGGTAAGTTAGTAGTTTGTAGTAAGTGGTGGGTAGTTAAGTTGCAGGGGCGTCAGTCGCGAATGACAGAGCGGGTGGCGGGGTTTTTGGGGACCCCAAATTCGCGCAACGCAGTGAGCGGATAT
>CAYZYJ010000072.1:0-3510 GCA_964482565.1 uncultured Gammaproteobacteria bacterium | reverse complement strand
CAAAGGGTGAAGAAATCGCTTTAACATTCCGTGCATGGATTGTGCAAAAAGCATTTAATGAAGCCGATGTTTTTGAACAAGTGGAATCATGGCTTAAATTAATCGACGGAGTTAATGCTCACTTTTTATTGCAGGAAAGTAAACGGAAATCCGATGCGATTACTCGTTATTTGCGAGAAGAAATCGCAAAGGGGGACGGCGAAACTATTTAATTTTTATGGGAGGAATCAATTCTTTGTTAACGTCTTTTACCTTGCAAGCCCCACCATGGCTTTTTGCCGCGGTTATTGCTGGCGCGGTTGGCTTTTTACTGCTCGCTATTGCATTTATGATTGTGCGCAGTAAGGCACGCAAACGTGCAAGAATCGGCATTGGCGAAAATGCCACTACAACCTTTATTGTAAAAGTACCAAAAAACCGTGCCGATCAACAGGGCGAATCTTTGGCGAAAATGCAAGAATTAATTGCTATTGCCGAAACCTTTTACGCGGCAATTGGCGGAATCGCTCCGCAATCTGGTTTGCAGGCGTGGTACAAAGGTCGCACCGATGAAATTGCGCTCGAAATCGTGGTGCAGAATCAAATCATCACATTTTACTTAACGGTTCCAAAGTTTTTACGTGAATTTGCCGAACAACAATTAAGTGCACAATATTCCGACGCGTTTATTGAAGAGGTAGAAGATTATAATATTTTTGCTCCTACAGGCGTGATTGTTGGTGGGTATTTGAAATTGAAGAGGCCGAATATTTTGCCATTTAAAACGTATAAGGAATTAGAATCCGACCCAATGAATGCCATGACTAATGCCTTGGCAAAAGTACCAGAAGGCGAAGGAATGGCGATTCAATACATTATTCGACCGGTACATGAAAGTTGGCGAAATCGCGGCCGAAAAGTTGTCGAAGCCATGCAAAAAGGTAAGTCATTCGACGAAGCGTATGGCGGAAAAGGAAAGGGTGGTTCTAGTTGGGGTTCGGCTATTTCTTCTTCGGTTTCAGGAACGCAATCACAACAACAGCCAGAGCCTCAGCGTCAGCTTTCGCAAGCGGAACAAAAAATGATGCAGGGAATTGAAAATAAAATCACGAAAGCCGGGCTTGAGGTGAATATTCGCCTTGTTGCATCTTCTAAAACAACGGCTTCTGCTGAAGCGAATTTGAATCAAACGCTTCAAGCATTTAGCCAATTTAACATTTACGAATTCGGAAATGCATTTACAAAAGCGATTCCACGTAAATTAACAAAACTGATTGACGATTTCGTTTTCCGTAAATTTGACCCTGCCTACGGACTCGTTTTGAATACCGAAGAAATGGCGTCGCTTTGGCATTTACCTGGTTCTACAACCGATACACCAAATATCAATTGGCTCGAAGCACGCACAGCTCCTGCGCCTCCTGGCATGCCAACGGAAGGATTGCATATTGGATACAATGAATTTCGTGGTCGTCGTACCGAGGTTTACATGCAAGACGAAGATAGACGTCGGCATACCTATATTATTGGTAAAACGGGTTCAGGAAAATCGGTCTTTATCAGCTATATGGCTGCGCAAGATATTAAGGCCGGCAAGGGAATTGCGATTATTGATCCGCACGGGGATTTGGCCGATGCCGTTTTGGGATTGGTGCCAAAAGAACGTATTGATGACGTGATTTACTTTAATCCGTCCGATATGGAACGCCCGATGGGATTGAATATGCTCGAAGCGCCGAATGAAAATATGCGCGACTTTGCCGTGCAAGAAATGATTTCGGTGTTTTATATGTTATTCCCGCCTGAAATGATTGGGCCAATGTTCGAGCATAATATGCGCAATTACATGCTCACCTTAATGGCGGATATTGAAAATCCTGGAACGCTTGCCGAAATTCCTCGCATGGTAGCTGATGCAGCATTTCAAAAACAATGGCTCGACAAAGTAACCGATCCTGTGGTGCGATCTTTTTGGGAAGACGAAATGGCAAATACAAGCGATAATACAAAATCTGAAATGATGGGGTATTTAACGTCTAAAGTTGGCCGATTCGTTGAAAATGAAATGATGCGTAATATTATCGGTCAATCAAAATCTTCATTTGATTTCCGTAAAATTATGGACGAAGGAAAGATTTTGCTTGTAAATCTTTCAAAAGGAAAAACAGGAGATGTAAATGCGAATTTGCTCGGGCTCATTTTGGTTTCGAAATTGCAGATGGCAGCATTTGCCCGCGCCGATATTGCAGAATCCGAACGAAAAGATTTCGTACTTTATATCGACGAGTTCCAAAACTTCATCACTCCGTCCATCGCCACCATTCTTTCTGAAGCGCGAAAGTATAGGCTTTCTTTAGTGCTTGCTCACCAATATATGGGGCAACTTGTGCAAAATGGCAAAACCGAAATTCGCGACGCCGTACTTGGAAACGTTGGAAATATGTTGGTTGCGCGCGTTGGCCCAGAAGACACCGATGTTTTGGGGAAAGTTTTTGAACCAATCTTCACGCCATACGATTTGATGAATACCGATAAATACACCTGGAATGCAAAACTCATCAATAAAAATGCACAGCTAAAACCGTTTACGCTAAAAGCTGTTCCTGCGCCAGAACCAAATGTGGAATTAGCAAATTCCTTAAAAGAAATTTCACGATTAAAATACGGCCGACCAAAAGAAATTGTCGCGCAAGAAATTGCTCTTCGTTCCGGTTACGGAGCCAAAAAAACCACTCCACCGCCCGCATTTTAGCCTATTGATTTGGCGGCTTTGCGAATACATTCCGGTCTGATAAGATGCGCCCATATGTCCACAACTATTTATCGCAAATACCGCCCGCAAACGTTTAAAGACGTTACCGATCAACATCACATTAAAATAACGATTCAAAACGAAATTGCGCAAAATTCGCTTGCGCAAGCGTATTTATTTACTGGACCGCGTGGTGTTGGAAAAACCACCATCGCACGATTATTAGCAAAAGCAGTGAATTGCGAAAATCGTAAAGAAGGTGAATTTGAACCGTGTGGAATTTGCTCGAATTGCTTAGAGATTACTGAAGGGAATGCCTTTGATGTAATGGAAATAGATGCCGCTTCGCATACGGGGGTAGATAATGTGCGCGACCGCATTATCGACAATGTGCGTTTTGCTCCATCAAAAATGAAATACAAGGTTTTCATAATCGACGAAGTTCACATGCTTTCTACTTCGGCCTTTAATGCATTACTCAAAACGCTCGAAGAACCCCCGAAATACGCCATTTTCATTTTAGCGACAACTGAATTGCATAAAGTGCCAGAAACCATTGTTTCACGTTGTGAACGTTTTGCATTTAAGCGCATTGCAACTCCTGTTTTGGTTGAACGATTGCAAGAAATCATTAAGTCAGAAGGTGTGCAGGTAGAAGAAGAAGTATTGCGTAGTATTGCGCGACTTTCAGAAGGATGTTTGCGCGACGCTGAAAGTTTGCTCGGGCAATTGCTTTCACTCGGCATCAAAAATATCACAAAAGAAGAGGCGTCTTTAGT
>CAYZYJ010000071.1:0-3657 GCA_964482565.1 uncultured Gammaproteobacteria bacterium | reverse complement strand
AGGCAAAACGCTTTGCTAAGGCAGAAGCAAAAGCAGCATAAAAAACGGGCACATGCCCGCTTTTTTATTGGAAAAGTGATTCTGGCAATGTTGCCGTCCAATCAATGTAATCCCTGCAATAATTAACAGCGTATAAATCTACGGTGCCTAGCGAAAGTACATTTCGGCAGCGTAAATATTCTGTTTTAATTGCTTGCTGTAATTCGGCATAATCTGCTACTCGGGTGAGTAATTCCGAATTATCGGTTATGAGCACAGCTTGTGAATTGTACGCATTCTTTTCCGTAAACATCAAATAGCCGTTTAACATTACAATAACAGCAAGAGCAAAAACTAAAACTGCAAGAATAAGTTCTAATCGTACTTCAAAATGATGTGAAAACTTACGCATATTATTTTGCCAGCCGGTGTAAATCAGCAATAACCTCACTAGCATGTTCGCTTGGCTTTACCTTTTCATACACTTTCGCAATCATGCCATTTGGGTCAATCAAATACGAAATGCGCAAAATTCCCATATACTTTTTGCCAAACATACTTTTTTCGGCAATTCCTTCGTATGCTTGTAACATTTCGCCTGATTCATCTGCAAGAAGAGGGAATGGCAAAGAGTGCATTTGCGCAAACCGTGCATGACGTTTTACGGAATCCTTACTTACACCAAGTACAACTGCATTAATTTTCTTGAAGTCGGCGTAAGAATCACGCAAACCGCAGGCTTCTACTGTACAACCGGGAGTCATATCTTTTGGATAGAAGTAAAGCAATACCCATTTTCCGGCATAATCCGAAAGCGTATGTTCTTTTCCCTCTTGATCTTTGAGCGTAAACGCTGGCGCTTTATTTCCTATTTGCAACATATGGCAATAGTATATCAAACTTAACGCTTCAAAAACAATCGCGCCTCTACATCAACCAAAAACCCGTCATTAACCAATCGATCAATCATTTTTTGCATCCACAATTCATCGGTTTGTGCAGAATACGTTTTATCGACGCATGGCCCGATTTCACGGCGAGCAATCCCCTCTTTTTCGCTCACAAGTTTCAATATGCGGCCACGATAAATTCTATCGGGGTGAGGTTTCCCGGCATGTTTCTTTTCGTGTGATTTTTTCACCATGCGTTTCGGCGTTTGCACTGACCCGCTTGTAAATTCTTTTTGAGACGCGCAATAATCTTTCATGGGGCAAATTTCGCATTGAGGCGTTTTGGTGCAATATGCAGTTGCTAAATCGAAAATGGCTTGTGGAATATCGTAAAATCGCTCATGCGTCATGAGTTCGTTTTTCATATAGGCGATGAGTTGCGCATCGATTTTTCCGTCGGGATAATGGATGCCGAATTGCAGTCGCGCAATAACTCGACGAATATTTGTGTCAATTGGCGCTGCGGCATAACGCAAACTAAAAACCGTTAAAGCTGCTGCGGTATACGGCCCAATCCCTTTCAATTTCAACCACTCCTCTTCTGATTGTGGCACGCCGTTTTCTACAACCTGGCGAGCAATATCACGAAGCGCCAAACCTCGGCGATTATAGCCAAGCCCTTGCCACGCTAAAATGATTTCGGCGTTCGTAGCAGCCGCAAGCGTTTGCCAATTTGGAAATTGTTTTAACCATGCATCGAAAAACACAAGCACGCGATGCACTTGTGTTTGTTGTAACATGATTTCGCTCACTAAAATGTGGTATGGATCGGTGGTATTGCGCCATGGCAAATCTCGGCCTTCTTGCTCGAACCAGTCCAAAAGCGTATTCGCAAGCCCATTCGATTTTCCCGTTTCTTTCATATTCGCATTAAATTTGCCCCTTAGCACGGACGCAATTAACGTGACTAGTCACGTCATCTGCAACTTACATGCGGGTCCTGTCGGGGTTTTTGGGAGGATTACTTGCTTTCGTCATTGCGAGGAGTTCTACGACGAAGCAATCTACTCGAAAAGATTGCTTCGTCTTTTGATTTACGAGAAGACTCGCAATGACGAAGGACCCGCATGCCAGTCGCGAACAGTGTGACCCGTACGAATCGAGAGGGCGTCATCCTTCAGTTCGCAAACTTCAGGACAGGTAAATGACGCCCCTACACTAACAATTTGCGCATTTTCTACCCCCTTCCCCTAATTTCACCGCAGTTCCATACGCCAAAATTTCAGAAATCCCCTGAGCGATTGCTGAAGTGGTGATTCGCACGCCAATAACCGCATCTGCCCCTTGTTCCTTTGCTTTTTCCGTCATTCGTTCGATTGCTTGTTTACGCGTATCTTCGAGCAATTTGGTATAAGTTGCAACTTCGCCACCAATCAAACTCTTTAAACCAGCACCAATATCGGAGCCAATATTGCGCGCACGAGTGCTTGAACCATCTACATATCCTAAAACTTGTGCTATTGTTTTTCCGTCAACGGAATTTGTTGTTGTTATCATCATATAATTGAATGGTAGCATTTAAGAAAAATCTGTCCATGTATGCTTACAAATGCACAAGAAAAACTTATAAAATCACTCCACACTAAAAAAGGTCGTAAAGAATCTGGGCTTTGTTTAGTCGAAGGACTGAAATTCGTTGAATCTGCTGGCGATTTTGTCGATTTTCGTTTTACCGATTTAGACAGCAAAAATTACAAAGAATTGATTACCACAGAAACACCACAAGATATTTCTGCAATTGCACGAAAACCGCAATTTTCAATGGAAGACATTTTGGCAAAACCAGTCATTTTAATATTAGACGGTGTACAAGAACCTGGAAATGTTGGTTCTATTTTACGTTTAGCACTCGGGTTTAACGCCTCGGTATTGCTTGTTGAGTCTTCTGACCCAAGTAATTCAAAATCGATTCGTGCTTCTGCGGGCGCATACTTTATGGTTCCTTCACTCGAAGTAAAACGTGGTGAAATCGAAGAAGTTATTTCAACGCTTAATCGCCCGCTATTCCGTTTAGAAAAACGCGATGATTCAATTGCGCCAAAAGATTTGCCTCAGACTCCACTTGCAATCATTGTTGGTTCGGAAGGAAATGGCATTTCTTTACCTGTCACCGCGCCGTCACTAGCAATCAATCACGACGCAAAACTAGAATCCTTAAGCGTTTCGCATGCAGTTGCCATGGTGCTTTACCACTTGTCGCTCGCTTGACCTGAGATGCTTGTTTGATATAACTATAATGCACACCAAGGAGGGAGCATGTTCCAATTTCGTCCCTTCGGAAAACGCGCGATTTTAGCGCTCACTGCCCTTTTGTGTTACATCGTGGTCGTTTTCGAAATCTACGCCGTCACACTCATTCCACTCATCGTGTCATTCTGCATCGTATTTTACGACCGTGCAGGTGAACACAAAACGCGGGAATACCTTAGTGTAACGCAATCGATTCTCTTTAAGCGTGAGGAGGAAATAAAAAACCTCCAAAAGCAAATAGAGCATATTCGGTACAATGCCACGATGGCACAGCACGAGATGGAGATTGCTAAAGCAACAGTGGAATTGCTTCGCGAAGAACTATGGATGAGCTTGGAGCTTTTCTATAAAGTCGGCGTCGCGTCGCCCGAAGTAGCACACTACATGATGGGCATAAAAAAGAAGAAGGATCTCGAAACATCACATCTCTTCACCCTACATTACATGGCCATGCAGGAGTTTCGCAGATCGCGTCTGC
>CAYZYJ010000070.1:2475-3716 GCA_964482565.1 uncultured Gammaproteobacteria bacterium | reverse complement strand
ATGAAATTTGATAAGCGTAATTCAAAATACATTAGTGGTTACCTATACCACGTTTGATGAATAAAGGAAAGGATTTTGCTTTTAGTATTTAGTTGTGCAGTTTGCGTGAAATTTAAAAAACAAATAAAAACGACCGTGGGGAATCGGCCTCGCCTCTCGCCCTGCAGGGCTCGGGCTGGCCACCGCCTCGGCATGCAACCTGCTGGTTGCATATGCCTCCGGCGTTCGATCCCCAACGGAAGCAAAATAGTTTGCTTCCTCCCCGCCTCGCCAATAAAAAACCACGGTTTACACCGTGATTTTTTATTGGCTCGGGGGGTGGGGATCGAACCCACGACCATGGGATTAACAGTCCCGTGCTCTGCCGCTGAGCTACCCCCGAATAATATTGGTGGCCCATTACTAACGGGGAGTAGCTTATCATGAGAGAATAATCCTTTCAAGAGTAGGGATTCTATTGCTAAAGATAGCTATTTTTTTCATTATGTGCTAGGCTTCGCGGAATAATACTTTATATTATATGTTCAAGAATAATCGTTCGCAGGGAAATGACAGTTGGAAGAGTAATGATCGCGGGTTTGGAGGAAAGAGTTTTGGTGGAAATCGTGGGGGTTTTGGCGGTAACCGCGGCGGAAATGGTGGTGGAAGAGGTGGTTTTGGTGGCGGAAAGCCAGCATTTCAAGAGAAATGTGAAGCTGTTTGTAATGAATGTGGCGAAACATGTTTCGTGCCTTTCAAACCAAATGGCCGTAAACCAGTACTTTGCAGCAACTGCTTCCGACAAGAAGGTGGTTCAAGCGAACGCAAGAGCTTTGACCGCGATGAAAAGCCAGCATACCGTTCTACGCCACGCGTAAATAACGATGCAATGGTTGATCAATTGAAGTCAATTGACGCAAAACTTGGTGCCATTTTGAAAGCACTCACAAAGGATGCTGAATAAAGAAATCCCTCACGGGGTTTCTTTTTTTCGTGCAGTCTGTAAAATAGGGGAATTATGGAAATCAATCCGTTTATTGAAAAGCTGAAAGAGAAAAAATACAAGGCGATTGCTGGTAATAAAGAGTATTTTGAAGAATTATATTGGAAGGAAGAGGGTATTTTAAACCGAGGCGGCGACACCATGTTGAATGAAGTCGAGTTCGAGAATTACATTAGCGAAGAATCCGCCGCTCAAAAGTTGAAGAGCTATTATATCGATAAATGCCGTACATTTAACATGCAAAGACCGCAGAATGATG
>CAYZYJ010000070.1:0-2375 GCA_964482565.1 uncultured Gammaproteobacteria bacterium | reverse complement strand
TTAAGTTCTAGACAATGTTTATTGTTCGTGTTAGTGTATACGTTCCGTTTCGGGAGGAAAGATGGGAAAGAAAAGGGGAAAAGGAAGAGGAGTGAAGGCAACGATCACGGCGGTGATCGACCTACTTGCTGAACCGTTGCCTATTCGTGAATTCACAGCTGCGTTAACAGAAAAAGTGGAGGGCGATCCGCTACTACGACCCATTAACCACGAAGTTAAAGCTGGAGCAAATGTTGCCAAACAACAATGCACCAGAATGAAAGTAATTCGCATTGTGAAGGTCGACGGTGACAGATTCGTTGTTCTAAACCCCGAATCTCCGAAAGTCACCAAATACTGCAAAGCCGATCAAATCGATCAACATGCGAAATTCCTCGCACAACACTCCTAGTCCGTTTTCGGTCTGCCACGCTCTGGCGGACCTTTTGTTTATGCTACAATTGCACATATGAAAATCGAAAGAATAAGGAAATTGAATAGCATTGATTATTCGGCAGGCGGTGTTTTATATTGGATGGACAGAGAAATGCGTGTGAAAGATAATTGGGCATTGATTCGAGCGGTTGAATTGGCAAAGCAGTTCAATGAACCTATTTTTATTGTTTATAACTTGGTGAGTGATTATTTAGGTGGAGGGAGGCGACAACTCGATTTTAAAATCGGCGCCCTAAAACAATTAGAAGCGGATTTTACGGCGAAAAATATCCCGTTTTTCGTGATTACAGAAAAGGATTGCGTGAATGAATTGCATGAATTCATCCGTAAATATGAGATTGGGTATGTGGTAACCGACATGAATCCATTGCGTATAAATCGCTCGTGGAAAACAAAACTTACAAAAATATTATCTATTCCTTTTGAAGAAGTTGATGCGCATAATATTGTGCCTGTTTGGAATGCTTCGCCAAAACAAGAATTTGCTGCTCGCACCATTCGTAGGAAATTGCAGACAAAGTTTCGTGAATACCTTGAAGAATTTCCGACCATTCGCAAACAATCTGAATCACAGCGTTTTCCGACAATCAACTGGAAAGATTTGCAATCACTTCCGTGTAATGAAGAAGTTACGGCGGTTGATTGGATTAAACCTGGTGAAAAAGAAGCGCTTAAAATGTTGAAACGATTTATTGATGAACGATTAACGGGTTACGCAGAAAAAAGAAATGATCCAAATGAACAAGCACTTTCTAACCTTTCCCCTTACTTTCATTACGGAATGATTGCGCCGGCGCGAGCAATTATGGAGGTGCGTAAAGCAAATGCTCCGCTTGTCGATAAAGAAGCGTTTATAGAAGAGGCCTTTGTTCGACGTGAATTATCGGATAACTATTGTTATTACCAAGTTGATTATGATAATTCAAACGGATTTCCGGCATGGGCGCAAGCGACTTTACAGGCACATGCAAACGATAAACGAGAATACGTTTACACCAAAAATCAATTCGAAATGGCAAAAACACATGACGATTTGTGGAATGCGGCGCAAATGGAAATGGTGAAAACCGGAAAAATGCATGGGTATATGCGTATGTATTGGGCGAAAAAGATTTTAGAATGGACGCATTCGGCTGCAGAAGCACAAAAAATCGCCATCTATTTAAATGATAAATATGAACTCGATGGCCGAGATCCAAATGGATATGTTGGTATTGCATGGTCGATTGGTGGATTGCACGATCGTGCATGGTTTGGCCGAGCTGTGTACGGAACGGTACGCTATATGAATGCAAATGGCGCAAAGAAAAAGTTTGATGTAGAGAGATATATTGAACGATGCAAAAATCTATGACCCATGAATTAACGGCAGTGAGTGCAGAAAAGCATTTGAGTAGATATGTTTCGACCGAGAGGAAATCATCAAATGAACGATTTTTTAAAACCGGAAAAGGGCAATATGGCGAGGGCGATGTCTTTTTAGGTGTCACGATGCCAGATACGCGAAAGGTTGCAAAAGCGTTTTTGCAATTACCGATTGCGGAAGTTAAAACACTCTTAAAATCACCACTTCATGAAGTGCGTATGTTGGGGCTATTGATTTTAGTTGCGCGATTTCAAAAAGGAAATGAACAAGTGCAAAAAGAGATTTACGAATTATATCTTTCACAAATCGGGAAGGCGATTAATAATTGGGATTTGGTCGACGTTACCGCCGAACATATTGTTGGCGCATGGTTATTTAATAAAAAGCGAAATGTGCTTTACGAATTGGCGAAATCACAAAATTTATGGGAAAGACGCGTGGCAATTATTGCGACATTTCATTTTATTAAACAAAAAGAATGCGCAGATACGTTTAAGATTGCGGATTTATTGATGGCCGACAAAGAAGACTTGATTCATAAGGCGACAGGTTGGATGTTGCGTGAAGTGGGGAA
>CAYZYJ010000069.1:559-3803 GCA_964482565.1 uncultured Gammaproteobacteria bacterium | reverse complement strand
GAATATGGCTAAACAAACAGCTAATTACGGCCGCCGCTGGTACGCAATCCATACCTACTCCGGCTACGAAGAAAACGTTTTTGAAAGTTTAAAGCAACGTATCGACACCATGGACATGGACGATAAGATTTTTAATATTCTTGTTCC
Source organism: uncultured Gammaproteobacteria bacterium (assembly GCA_964482565.1). Taxonomy (GTDB): domain Bacteria; phylum Patescibacteriota; class Patescibacteriia; order UBA9934; family UBA9934; genus CAYFMS01. The sequence goes on along the minus strand of CAYZYJ010000069.1, from coordinate 3,656 downwards.
AAAAGAAAAGAAAATCAAAATTAAAAATGGTAAACGTCGCGTGGTAGAAGAAAAGATTTTCCCTGGTTATGTACTTGTGGAAATGATTGTAACGGATGATTCATGGTACGTTGTGCGCAATACGCCAAGCGTAACCGGATTCATTGGAACCGGCACAACGCCAACGCCGATTGCTCAAGAAGAAATCGACGCACTCATGAAACGTGTTGGAGTCGACGAACCTGAATTCACCCTCGATGTTCATGAAAACGATCCAGTCACCATTACCGACGGTCCGTTTAAAGGGCAACAAGGAAAGGTTTCAGAAGTGGATGCACAGCGTGGAAAGGTTAAAGTACTTGTTTCTATGTTCGGTCGTGAAACGCCAGTAGAACTCGACTTCCTCCAAGTAAAGAAAGTGTAGAAAAAACGAGGTCATTCGACCTCGTTTTTCTTGACAAATTCCGCCAAATAAAGCAGAATTGGCCCACTAATTAACGACATGGTTGCTTGTTAAAACCCTTAAAACACGGGTTTAACAGGAATCCATTGTAAAAAAGCATCGTATGGCAAAGCCAATCAAGGCAAAAATCAAAGTTCAAGCCATGGGAGGAGCCGCAACACCGGCACCACCACTTGGACCAATTCTTGGACAACAAGGCGTAAACATTGCGCAATTCGTAAACGATTTCAATAATGCAACGCAAGACCGTCGCGGAGAAATCGTTCCAGCAATTGTAACGATTTTCGAAGATCGAACATTCGAATTCATCCTCAAAATCGCTCCAACAAGCGAACTCATTAAAAAGGCAGCAGGAATCAGCAAAGGTTCCGGAAAGCCAAATACCGAAAAGATGGGTTCGATTACACAAGCGCAATTACGAGAAATCGCTGAAAAGAAATTGCCAGACCTTAATACCGGCGACGTTGATGCAGCAATGAAAATTGTTGCAGGATCTTGCCGACAAATGGGTGTTGAAATCAAATAATGACTTATGCCAGCAAAAAAGCTCATGCGTTCAACGGGAAGCGATAAAATGATTGCGGGTGTTTGTGCGGGAATCGCGGATTATTTCGAGATTGATCCAACCATCGTTCGTGTCGTTTTCGTCCTCTTTGGACTACAGGGCACTGGCATTCTTCTTTACATCGCTCTCATGATTTTGATGCCTTTACCGGCACAAGACGTGAAAGCAAATTAATTAATGTGGGAGCTCATAAACAATTGAGCGCCTGAACCACTTACTCTATGACAAGCAAACGAACACAAACTCTTAAGCAAACAATCGACGCAAAGAAAGATTACCCTGTTACGGAAGCTGTAGTCCTTTCAAAGGCAGCAGCAACCGCAAAGTTCGATGAAACTGTTGAAGTACATTTTAACATTGGAATCGATCCAAAAAAAGGTGATCAACAAGTGCGTGGAACTATTGTTTTGCCACATGGAACCGGAAAAACAAAACGCGTTATCGCTTTCGTTGATTCCGCAAATGAAACAATTGCAAAGGAAGCAGGAGCAGACATTGTTGCAACTGAAGAATACATTGAAAAATTGGTTCAAAGCGGAAAAATCGATTTCGATGTTGCAATCGCAACACCAAGTATGATGCCAAAGCTTGCAAAAGCAGCGCGTGTGCTTGGACCTCGCGGATTGATGCCAAACCCAAAAACCGATACTGTTGGTACAAACGTTGCAAAAATGATTGAAGACCAAAAAGGCGGAAAGGTTTCGTTCAAGAACGACAATACGTCAAATATTCACGTTGCTGTTGGAAAAGCTTCCTTCACAGCGGAAAAATTGGAAGAAAACATCAATGCAATGATTGATGCGGTGCGTAAAGCAAAACCATCTTCTTCAAAAGGAATTTATCTTAAGTCTGTTTACCTCACAACCACCATGGGACCTGCGGTAAAACTCGACGTGAAATAAAGTAAAAGTTAACTGTTCAAAGTTTAAAGCTATAGGGTTTTCCCTGTAGCTTTTTACTTTAGGTAACGCTCTCCGGGTCGAGGTATACGCCGATGGGCTCTGGATTTTCCGTAGTGAGGACTGTATGAGCGACGTGTAAATCGTTGAGCGAGTTCCGCAACTAGGAAAAGACAGTGCCCGGAGAGCGTATACTCGAAGGCTCTGCTTGCCTTTAAGTTTTGCCCCTTTTCTGCTAGTCTAAATACATATGATTCTGACTCGTCGTGATATTTTAGAACGTCTTGAAAAGAAGGAATTGCAGTTTATTCCTTCGGTTGACCGCTTTCAATTACAGCCACATGCAGTTGATTTACGCCTTGGTCATCGATTCCTAATTCCGAAAAACGCCATTCAAACAGCACATGGACGGCATGCATTAAAAGTCTCGATTGAAGACGATAGTTACCACGCCGAACAATACGATGAAATCTTGTTGAAACCAGGTGAATACTTTGATTTATTGCCAAATGAATTCGTGATCGGAACAAGTTTAGAACGCATTGAAATGAATGCGCCAGATTTAATGGCTATTCTCTTCCCTCGCACTTCTACCAATCGCCGAGGAATCAACCTTTCCCTTTCTGGCATTATTGATACCGGTTATGCGGGCAATTTGATTTTTCCTATGAAAAACGAAACCGCCGACCAAGTTTTGCGCATTTACCCAGGTGAACGTATTTGCCAAGTGATTTTTGAAGAATTAAAACGGCCACTCACGAAAGAAGAAGCAAATCTGCATGGCGTTTCGGAAGCAAAATATCAAGATGGAAATAGCACCTATAAACTCGATAAAGATGAAGAACGGAATTTGATTATTGCCGGCGATTTAGAAACGTTAAAAAATCGATTCAATTATTAATATGGAAAGAAAAGAATCCGCTCCAAAACAAGAAAAACCAAAGTTTAATAAAGCACTATTTGATGAATATTTAGAGCGATTAAAAGAGATGCGCGAAAATCCTATTGTAAACGAAGGCGCAGAAGCCGGACTTCGTACGGCAATTAATACGCTCATTACTATTGCAGATGCGGTTCCTGGATTTGGCACATTTGCTTCTTGGGGAGCGGACGCAGCAAAAGTGTGGGCGCATGTAAATTACAGACGTGAAAGAGAGCGTGTAAAGGCGGCTGGTGGCGACCCAGATACCG
>CAYZYJ010000069.1:0-549 GCA_964482565.1 uncultured Gammaproteobacteria bacterium | reverse complement strand
AAAATGAGTAAAGTGAATTTAACTCCGGACGTATCAGTTCAGACGGCTGTGTTTTCTGAATTTTTTGAGCCACTCTTTTTAGGATTATTGCCTTCGCATGGAATTGAATCTGGGTTACAGCTTTACCACAAAGATTGGTCTCGTATAAAAAATGGGATTCAAAAAGCTCGTGAAATCTTTACGGCACAGGCTCAAACCACCAGCGAGGAGCAAGAAGCGGCAAAACAGTTTAGCATTGATTTAACTTCAGAATAGTATGGACAAAAAAACGGCGCTCACAATACTAATTCAAACCTCTTCCATTACGGATGCACAAAAAGAAGAGCTTTTGCATTCGGTTGAAACAATGTTAGATGAAGAAATAGAAGCGCTCGGCATTGCGCTTGCTACGCAAAGAAAAGACGAAATACAAAAAGCAGAAAACGCATTACAAGCGCTCGATTCCCTTCCCGCAGATTTGGAGTAAATCGCTCACCCCTTCGCCCGTATGCGCTGAAAGAAAAATCGGTGCATCGTTTTTAAATAATTCTTCGAGGTATTGTTTTTGTT
>CAYZYJ010000068.1:0-4006 GCA_964482565.1 uncultured Gammaproteobacteria bacterium | reverse complement strand
AGCACCTGCTTTGCAAGCAGGGGGTCGTGGGTTCGAATCCCACAAGGTCCACCAAAAATTCTCCAGCTCACTGGAGAATTTTTGTTTGAGCAAGCAGACAATTGTATAGAATTCTGCTACCCTTTTTCTATCAATAACCACCAATCTTTATGCCAAAAACACTCTCAACATCCAAACAAGCAACTTTGCTCGCAACTCTTGAAAAACGATTCAATGCGCATGCTGCGCGGCATAAAGGGTTAACGTGGAATGACGTGCAAAAGAGATTAGAATCGAATCCAGAAAAACTCGTGGCGCTTGAAAAGATGGAAGCGACGGGCGGGGAACCAGATGTGATTTGGTTTAATAAAAAATCGAACGAAGTAACCTTTGTAGATTGTGCCGAAGAAAGTCCAAAAGGACGTCGCAGTTTGTGTTTTGATGGTGTAGCTCGGAAAGGGCGAAAAGAACATCCGCCAAAAAGTAGCGCAATCGAAATGGCGAAAAAAATGGGAATCACCATATTGAACGAAGAAGAGTATCGAGGTTTGCAAGAAGTGATTGCGTGTGACACAAAAACATCGAGCTGGATTCAAACACCAGCTTCTATTCGGCAACGTGGCGGAGCGTTATTTATGGATCGTCGATACGATGCCGTTTTTATGTATCACAATGGCGCAGATTCCTATTATGCGTCACGCGGATTTCGTGGTTCGCTCACGATTTAGTTCACTCAATAAAAAAGTGAACACTTATTTTTCTCGCAAAACAATGATTAAATCAGAAATATTGATGCCGGTAATACCAGTTTGTATGGCGTCACCTGAATGCTGAAAAAATGGGTAACTATTGTGTTCGTGTAAGGAGTCACTGATTGAAAGGCGATACTGTGCAATATGTTTTTTTGTTACTGCGTCGGCAATGGCTCCAGCAGCGAGGGAATTGTCGATGCCGTCACTTGCACAGGCAAGAAAAAGGACATCATTTGGAAGGGTAAGAAGTGCTGCAAGTGTTGCTTCTTGATTGCGTCCGCCAATTCCTGCATTTCCTTGAACACTCACACTTAATTCTCCGCCGTATAAATGCGCCTCACCTTTTTTTATATTTTCGGTTAGCTGTTTTGCGACTTCTCGCGCTTCGCCTGATAATTCATTCGTGATGACACTTGCGTGGTACCCGCGTTTTTTCGCTTCTTTTTTCATGGCTTCTGTGGCGCGTTCATTACTACAAATCAAGACGTTTTCTACGTGATCAAAAATCGCCTTCTCTTTTGGCGTTTCGGTTAAATGGCAGGCGGGTAATTTGCAAAGCGAAAGAATGGCGTAATGTTCCAAAATTTTGGTGGCATCAGCGATGGTTGTGGTGTCTAAAACCGTTGGACCAGATGCAATCATGCTGAGATCATTCGTTGGTACGTCAGAAAAGATGAGTGAAAGCACGCGAGCTGGGGAAGCATGAAGAGCAAGTTGCCCGCCATGAACACGCGAAAGATGTTTTCGTACCGTATTGATTTCTTGAATACTCGCGCCACTTTTTAGTAGGCTTGAGGTAATCGAAGCAAAATCATTGCACGTTGCCTCGTAAGGATCGCATAAAAGGGCCGAACCTCCGCCTGAAACTAAACAGATTACCAAATCGTTTGATGTTGTTGTTGCAAGTAATTCAATAATTTCTTTTGTCGCCTCAATATTCGCTTCGGTCGGTAAAGGATGTGTACCAATAAACCCTCGAGTAAAGCGTAATTTACCGAGTGCAGTTGCAATAATTACACCGTCCTTAATCCGATCACCGAGCAATCCTTCCATTGCAAGCGCCGCCTCGCCACTTGCTTTGCCAAAACCAATAAGTAGAACCCTTTCGTACCGATCCAAATCAATTTTCACATCTTTCACCGAAAGGATGCTGTCTTTTAGCGTAACTTGCTCTTCTATAACCGTGCTTGTTTTTACGGCTTGTAATCCTGCTTCTAAAATAGCGAGCGCGTCAATTCGCGCAGGCGTTACTTCTAAAGCTTCTCTATTTTTTACAAAGCTATTTCGCATGATGCTTGTTTTTGTACCGCTTCTTCGGTGATTTTTGCGTTTGGGGCAAATGATTTCCATGCGTCATACGGCGCGTCGAAATTCAAACGTTTAAAAGTACGCGTTTCATTTGGTTGCAAGGTAATGAGCTCGGCGCAATTTTGTGGAACAAATCCTTGACGGTCGTTCATTACGACGAGTCCATTCTCGGTTAATCCAGCGAGGTAAAGGCTTTGCGCGGGCATTCCGGTTTCTGCATTATTTTTGCGCGTTTCTTTATAAATACGTTCAAATGTGAAGTCTTTTACATTATATTTATAAATCCCAACTAAATTTTCTTCGGTATCCGCATCATAGGCCGATGTTGCAAAGTACAGATGATTTTCATCGTTTGGATCAGTGATGATTTGTGGCGTAATCACTTGGCCCTTGCCGAGACTTTGAATATTTTTTTCGGCTCGTGCAAGTCCATTCCAATCTTCTGGCGAAAGAGAATCAAGTGAAACCGTGATTTCTGCTTGTTTTTGAATGGCATTTTCTGGTTGCAATTCTTCAATCGGGTCAGGTTTTAAAAAGGCAATAAGAAGAACAAGAGAGACAAGAGCAAGAACGGCGATGAGAATATTATTCGATCGTTTTGGGCCGTCATTTGGATGCGTCATATTACACAATCTTATTTGGAATAGTCTTTTTTAAGAGGTAGGCGATGATGTTTTCGGCTGCGCGTTTACTCATAGCTTGTCGAGCTTCGAGAGTTGCAGAAGCTGTATGCGGAGTCATAATAACATTTGGCAATTTGCGTAGCGAATACGTGTCGCGCGGATTGCAGTCGATAAGCGGTTCGCATTCGTAAACGTCTAGTCCTGCTCCAGCGATTTGTTTTTTTGTGAGCGCTTTTATGAGCGCGAGTTCGTCTACAATTGGCCCACGAGCCGTATTGATGAGGAATGCTGACGGTTTCATGAGGGCTAATTCCTCGGCGCTAATGTAGTGGCGTGTGGTAGGCAAGAGAGGCAAATGAATGCTTACAAAATCAGCTTCTTTGAGTAATTGATTTTTACTGCGGTATTTCGCCTTAAACTTTTTTTCTAAATCAGGATTTTTATGGATATCGTGGTAAAGAATCGATACATTAAACCCGTCATACATACGGCGCGCGAGGGCATAACCAATATGTCCGCCACCAATAATGCCAAGGGTTTTGCCACCTACATCGCTTCCAAGAAGGAGTTTTGGGCCCCAGGCTTTATAACGACCCATACGGGTAAAGTAATCTGTTTCCACAACTCGGTGCGCAAGGCCAAAAATAAGCGCAACAGCATGTTCGGCAACCGCTTCGCTTACTTCGGGGCAGGGTGTATTTGTAACCACAACGCCACGTTTACGCGCCTCTTCGAGGTCAATATTATCGAATCCGACAGCGTAATTAGCAATCATTTTTAATTGTTCGCCGGCGGTATTCATTACCTCAGCATCAATCTTTTCAGTCAAAATCGATAAAATAATATCAGCGCCTTTTACACGTTTTAATAATTCTCGGCGCGGAATTTTTCGGTCTTTTTCGTAAACATCAACCTGAACGTTTTTCTGCTTCTTTAAAAGAATTAACCCAGAATCAGGAATATCGCGCGTAACGAAAATGCGTGTCATATTACGGGGCAATGTTAAGAGCGGTATTGATGGTTGCTGGTTCTAGAATCGTTAAGGTTGTTCTTGCATTATTTGTGTGCGCATTGCTAACCGCACGCGGTGTAGAGATTTTCTGTTCGGGTTGATTGGCAATCGGTGGTGTTTGCGTGGTTTGACGCACAAGGTAAATACCGCTTAACCCTGTTGCAACAACGGCAAAAGCAAGGGCCCCAAGTAAAATGCTGAAATGCGAAATGTGATGACAGGTAGTAGACGTGCAATTAACGCAATGTTTTTGCATATTAATTTAATTGAATGGTTGTAAGAAGGGTGTTAAATCCTTGTTCTTCGGTGGTTTCAATTAAACTTGGGTTGAA
>CAYZYJ010000067.1:0-4118 GCA_964482565.1 uncultured Gammaproteobacteria bacterium | reverse complement strand
GCTCCGCACTCAAACGAACCATATCATCCATCAATTCTTTTTGATCAGATTTTACCAATCCTTCAGTTGCATCGGTGATTAATTCTGTTGGCACACCCTCTTGTATCGCCCCTCGTGTGAGTGGTTTTACATTGATTGGTTCAAGACTTCTGGTATGTTTCGCTACTACATCAGCAATATTTGTCGGTGTCCGAGATCCTGTCATTAAATGTTGTGCTTGTAATGTGTCATTCATTTCTTCCTCTAGTTTTTTCACTTTTCCCATCTTTCCCGCTTTTGTCAAAACCGAAATTTGTTTACGTATACCTCTTATTAATGCATCATTCGTTGTAAAAGACTCTTCATCGTCATCAGTGATTTTATCCATATCTTTCACTAATAACCTTAACACTCTAGAAAGCTCTAAAATTTCTTTTTCTAGTTCCGCTTTCAGTGCTACCTGGTTATCGGACAGACTTTCAATTTGATCAAATAATTCATCGACATTCTCCATTAATGTCTCAACCGATTTAGTTAATGCATTATATTCCTCTACTTTCCCTTCTGTATAAGATTTTTCCTTTGTATTTTTATTTTCATCATCACCTTCAACGTAAACCGGCTGTTTTTCCGCTGGTACACCAATCACTTTGTCGCGTTTTGGAATTTTTTCTGCAAAATCATTCATATCATTCATTATACTAAACCTTCCTTTTTGCACCAAAAGCACTCGCGCGGACTTTACGGTGGTAAGCAACGGCAAAACGATGCGCTTCGTCGCGCACGGCTTGAAAAATCGGTTTTCCACGTTCGGCCACCTGCAATAAATCCTGATTCGCGCGATTGTAAATAAGCTGGTCTTGCTTGCGGTCAAATCCTTTTGCCAATCCAATAATCGGCACATTTACTTCGAGTTCATCGAGAATTTTTTGCACCGCATTCACTTGTGGTTTTCCGCCGTCTATTACCATTACTTCTGGGAGTGGCCACGCGCCAGGAAAATTCTTTGCTCGCATTACTCGGCGGCGAATCATTTCTTGCATCATTGCAACATCATTTGCACCCGTAACTGTTTTGATTTTGAATTTTCGGTATAACGCTTTTGCAGGCTTTCCTTCCACAAAAACCGTCATACTACCAACCGCGCTCGTTCCAGAAATATTTGAAATATCGTATGCCTCAATGCGTCCTTCCAAATCGATCTTTGTTTTTTCTGCACGCGTTTGCGAAAATGGTAAATCAATATCTTCCTTCGTAATAAGGGCGATATCTTGAATATGTTCGAGTGCATGAATACGATCGCGCAGTAAACTTGCCCGTTCAAAAGCTTTTTCTTTTGCCGCCATTTCCATTTCACGTTTTAGCCGTTTAATTAACGCAGACTTTTTCCCTTCAAAAAACAACATCAAATCACGAATGATTTTTCGATATTCTTTTGCGTCAATTTCGCCGGTGCAAACACCTGGGCATTTACGAATATGACGGTAAAAACAAGGACGTGTTTTCCCGGTATCACTTGGTGGGCTGCAATCACTCCATGGAATAATTTTACGCAAAAATTCGAGCGCTTTTTTGAGGGAATAACCACTTGTATACGGGCCGTAAATGGCTAAAAATTTCTTCTTCGCCTCGGCACTTAATTCTTTTGCAAAAGGGTCGACATGTAATTTTGCTAAATCATGGCCACGAAAAAGCACAGGTTTTGGATACTTCTCATTCGTAATAGTGAGATATAAAAAGCTTTTATCGTCGCGTTGCAAAATATTATACGGCGGTTGATTCGCCTTGATTTGATTCGCTTCGAGTACCAATGCCTCAATAACCGTCGGCACTTCAATGTAATCAATACGCGCAATATTTGAAACTAAATCAGCGATTCGGCCATTATGCGCTTTTGTGAAATAAGAATTCACGCGCCGTTTAAGCGAAGTCGCCTTACCAATATAAAGCAATTCATTTTTCTGATTATAATAAAAGTACACACCGGGTGTTTCTGGCAATTCCTTGTTTTTAATGGTGATTTCGGAAGGTATAGCCATATTACTGAGAAAATTCGAGGAATTGCTGTGATCGTTCATCGAAATCGAATATATGAGCGCGCACACCGCTCAATGCTTCTTTATCTGCTCCCGCAATACTGCTAATACTTAATTGTCCCAAGTTTTTCCCCTTGAATGCTTCCTTTTCTAAATACCCGCCCATCAATGTCACATCTGATCTTACACTTAACCTCATTTTTTTAAAATCTACTTTATCTGTTTCTTGGAACATAAACTTGTATTCATCTGCCAAAATCCGTTCAAGACTCTCTTGTAAAAAATAGCTACTTATAGAACCTGAATCAAATGTATGCTCAAAATAAAATTCTTGAACTCTTATGAAGCCTTCAATACGAAAATTAATGTCCGCAAAACCAACACTTTCAATGTGATTCTCTGTATTCTTAGGTAAAATAACAACTTGTTTTGCTGAATCACCAAGAAAAATCAAATTCCCTATTTTACCGCCTTTATATTCATGTAAATCCAGATTTGTTACCGACTTCTTCTCGGGTTGTTTGCGCCCTAAATCAAATGTCACTCTGCTCTCTTTACTCATTTGCGCACCCGCAAAACTATTTGCGTTTATTTCGTTAACGTCGCCCATCTCAACCCAAAGATCACGGATTGCTATTCCAGATAATTCATTCCCCTCAGGGATTCCTTGAATTTTAAAATGCATTTTTTTCAAAATTTCAGGACTCAATAAAGAAAAATCAGCTTTAAACCCAGCGTTGAATATAATTTCAGGCGGATACTCTGAATCATAGTTGAGCATTTGTACTTCCAACGCTTTCATTACTTCATTACTCGCAGAAGAAAAGGCGGTTAAATCAAAAGAGCGAGTATTTTTAGGAATATCAGTAAGCGTCATTTCTCGCTTTTCTTCCTCAGGCTTTTCTTCTTCAGTCCCTAAATACTCCAAAGAAAAATCTGGTTCCCAAGCCAAGTTCGTTTTTGCCCAACTTCCTGCCACACGACTTGGCGCAATATTTGCTGTACCTCGATGATCGCCGTATTTTGCCTCAGAACGCGGAAAGGCCATTAAAGAATTACGGCCACTCGACCATTCCCTTGCTGCTTCTTCGGTTGTTTTTGTAATTCCTGTATCGCGCACTTCCCCATTTTCTGTATACGAATATGTTCCAGATTTTACCAATGCTGATTTTACCGTTAAATTCGTTGCTTCAAATTGAGGAATCGGATTTTCTGCATCTTTTTCTTCCGAAAATACCGCATCACCTTCGAGCACTTTTAGCGTATCACCGCCTTCATCAATTACCACGCGAATATGGCCATCTTGTAAATTTCCATTCTTGTCGCGGAATTCCCCAAAAAGTTGATAATGCACTTTTCCTTCTTTCACCAAATCTGGGTACAAATCTTGCACGGCAGCAGAAAGATATTTCGCACGTGCCTCGCAATTTCCAGCATTTTTTGTGAGCAAGTCCGTCAACATGGTTTTTTCACGGGCATAATCGCCTTGCATCTTAAGTATGTACCCGAGCACTTCTTCTTGCGTAGCACCAGAATCTAGTAATTTTTCCGCTTCATTAAGAACAGAATCGTAATATTCTTTTGCCTGTTTTACTTGCTCGGGCGAAACACCGCCTCGCAATAATTCATCGTTAAAATAAAAATCGCTTAAATCAATATCGATCGGTTCGCCCGATTCTAGCTCTTCGTGGAAATTTACGAGCATTTTTTCCGCCTCTTGCCCCGCTTCCATGGAATTTAAATAGGAGCGTGCTTGCCGTGGCGCATTTTCAATCATTTGACCAATTTCCTTTTGCATTAAAACACCGCCATGCAAAGCAGAAGAAAGCGCCAAAAGTGCGCCAATTTTTCCGCTTCGCTTTAACAACGATTCACTTTTCCGCGAAGATTCAAACATTGCCTTGCCTTGTTCTTTCATGAATGTATTTTATCATGAATCGACACGGCGGGCCCTGTCGTTCGCGAACGACAGGGCGGGTGGCAACGAGCACCTAGCTCGCCCCCTCCGGCTCCCCCATATCTGGGGGAGAGGCGATTTTTCGCGCCTTGGGCACGGACGCGTGGGCCCGGCAAGCAAATCGGGGTGCGACCGGTTCCTAAAAA
>CAYZYJ010000066.1:0-4187 GCA_964482565.1 uncultured Gammaproteobacteria bacterium | reverse complement strand
CATCTCTTCACCCTACATTACATGGCCATGCAGGAGTTTCGCAGATCGCGTCTGCAAAACGTCAGCACCATGGAAGACCTCTGAACCGTCCCTAGTGGCGGTTTTCCTTTTTAAAAAAATCGAGAATCATTTTATCGGTAAATAATTCTACAGGCGCCCAATCATCGGTGAAGATTTTTGTATTTGGAGAATTAGTTACAGGCAAACGTTGATGGTTCACAATTGTTGAAATCGGTTGTAGTAATACTGGCTGTTCTTCAACGAGTAGTGGTTGAATCGAAGAATTACTTGCGAGCAGTAAATAGTTGATGGATTGATTATGCGTGAGTGGAATGCGTTCGGTAAAGGCAAAAACCGAAGCAATGGTATTTTCCATAATTAAAAGAAGCGGCGAATTTTCTGAAACAGCATTAATGTTGAGAGCAATAATTCCATCGTCGGTTAAAATTGATTCTAATTCGTTGAAAAATTCATTTGTAGACATGGTCCACGGAATATACATTTCATTACTATAAGCGTCGACAATAATCACGTCATACGATTGCTCGGTTTGCTGCACAAAAGAACGTGCATCAGCAACTTCGACCACCACCGATTCCGGCAAATCAAAATAGGTTTTTGCTACTTCTACCACTTTGGCATCAATTTCTACGCCGGTAATATGTACATTTTCGCCGTGTAATTCTGTTAGCCCACGCGCAATGGTTCCGCCAGCGAGTCCTAAAATCAACACACGATCGCCAGCCTGCACAAGCGGTAAATACGCATCGTAATATTCGCCACTCAAAATCGTTTCGGGACTATAAAACGATTGCATGCCGAGCCCTTCATTAAAAGCCAATCGACGATTCCCTTCTGCATCTTGGTGTACGCGAATATGCTGGTAAATAGAATCTGATGCGTAAATATGTTGAGCCGAACTAAGCGGCGGAAGTACGCTGAAAAGGAAAAACGGAATCGTAATAGCGAGCAGGTGTTTTTTTCGTAATGCCGAAAGGCTGAGTAAAATCAATAAAAGCGAAATTCCCGCCACGGTTTTTTTGACGCCGAATTGTGGAATGAAAAAAAGAATTGGTAAAAATGTTCCTAAAATGCTTCCAAGCGTTCCAACAGCAAAAACAATTCCAGCAACACTTCCAAGATGTTCTTTGTCGGTTTCAAGCAAGCGAATCACAAAAGGACTCACCATGCCGAGCAAAAAAATCGGAAAGGCGAAAAGCACAATGGTTGCCAAAAATGATGCGCATAAAAGCAAAATGGTGCCAGCGGTGAATGTCGCGGAAAGGTCTAAAACGATTTGCGCAACCGGTAAAATCAGCACCGGCGTTGCGAGAAAAATCATGCCAGAAACAAGCATGGGAATGAGCAGACGATTCAAATCCGGGTGTTTATCGGCGTACTTTCCGCCATAATAATATCCAAGTGAAAGAGCAATCAAAACGATGCCGATGATATTTGTCCAGATAATTTGCGATGTCCCAAAGAATGGCGCCATCATTCGGGCGGCGGTCATTTCCATAGCCATAATAGAAAAACCAGAAACAAATGAAACGAGGAAAAGAAAACGATTACGATTCATCATATGCGGTGAGTAGTTTTTTTACCTCCTGTTTGTAAAGTTCAACATGCGGCTGATCAAATGCATTTACATCGAGCAAATGCGCAAAATACATAACCTGCAACATGGCATATTGCATTAATGCGCCAAGTGAATACTCATTGATTTCTTGCAAACGAATATCGGCAAATGACATTCCCTGCTTGGCATAAGATTCCTGTGTGCCGTCTAAAATGGCGGTCATTATGGTTGAAAGTGATTTTCCCGGGATAGTATTTCCTGCAATAAAGGCGCTTTGATGGCGCGAAACCACCGGCCAATTCGATTCATTTGCATACATAAAACTGGTATACAAAACATTTGGCAAAGCAAAATAGCATTGCGCCACGGAATGCAAATCCTGCGAACCAATGGAAACGGTTGGAATCATGCCTTTACCATCTTTCCCAATACTTTCACCAAGTAATTGCCGAAACCATTTGCCGTAACTTTCGAGCTCGGCATTGAAAATAAATGAATCGTAAACCTTTACGCCAGATTGATTTGCTAAATACGCCATGCTCGCCGATTCAGAAGCAATATCAACTTCCCCATTCAAACAACTATCGCGCATGGTAAGCGCACCGCTTCGTAATGCGTGAATATCAAATCCAGCCAAAAGTAATGGAAATAATCCTACCGCAGAAAAAACCGAATAACGCCCGCCAATAAACGGCGAAAGCGGTAAAATCGCACTGCCTTCGGATTTTGCAAAATTGTATAGTGCGGAATTTTCCTCGGTGGTGTAAACAATTCGTTCGGTAATATTTGGCATGAATGGCGAAAGTGCGTGGTAAATCACATCTAAATTCGCAGCCGTTTCGGTGGTTGTGCCGGATTTACTAATGACATTAATCACAATTTCAGATTCATGCGCTTGTTTGAGTAAATCAATAATGGTGGTTATTGATTGCGCGGAAACCGAATCGGCAAAAAGGATTTGTGCGGTTGATTTTTGTTTTAATGCTTCGTAAATGGCTTTTGTGCCAAGGTTTGATCCACCAATCCCAATCACGAGAATGTATTTCAACTGATTATTAGTAAACCGCTCCGCAAGTTCTACAACGTGGTTTAATTGCGCGTCGTCGCTTGGAAGGAGTAGACTTGCTTCTTTGGATTCATGAAGTATTAATTCAATGACATTACGCAAATCATTGCGGTATAAGTTCAATTTCGGTTCCAATGCTTGCGCGTCGGACTTTGACCAAGGCCCAATAAAACGAATGGTTGGTAATTGATTCATATTATTTCTTTGCTTGTAGTGCAAAACGAGTTTCGAGTATTTGGCTTGCCGTGATGCCGAGAATCAAGGCGGTAACATAAAGAAAAACGAGCTGTAATAACGTAAACGGTATGGCTGGCAATGCACCTAAAATTAATGCCGTTACCCAAGACGTTGCAGAAATGGCACCGAGTGCAAAGGCGATTTTTCGAAGCAACCGTAATTCCCCTGGGAAATCCACTTCTTCTTCGTGAAAAGAAATCTTTTCGAGTTTTGGAGAAATGAAAAACGTTAATACTGAACCGTTCAAAATAATGATTCCGACCACAATCATTTTTGCCATAAACTTGGCAGAAAGTTGATACGCTTCAGCAAATGGCGCATATAATCCAAATCCACTTACCAAAAACAATCCAATGCCAATCCAAATGATTTGCGAAAATGTATGCAAGATTTCTTTTTCATCGTGCGAAATGCGTAAATCTTTCAGGAATCGGAAAAAGAAGGTATCAGAAATGATAGCTCCACCAACACCGAGTGCCACGGCAAATAAATGGAGGATAATAAAGATTGATCGGAATTCTGCATAAAGTGGCAAAAGCATGGAACCGACATGTTGGTAGGCACCAAAAAATGTTGCAATCGAGATAAGCGCAATTGCTAAACACCAACTACACCAATTACGCAAAATAAAGGCTTGCACAGCAATTAAATACACCGAAAATAATGCCGCGCCAAAGGAAAACAAAAAGAGCGTGAACAAAATTGCCGGCGTTTGCAAATGCGGAAATACGGCAATCGTGGAGTATGCAAAAGCGATGAGGGCAAAATACGCCATGCCATAAACCGTATTTGAAACACCGAGTAATTTGCCATAACGACTTGAAATCACATTATTGCAATGCGCTTTCATGGGGCAAATCACCGGCTGATTTTTCACATGGCGTTCAAATAAATACGCCGAAATGCAAAACCCAATCAATCCAAGAATTGGTAAGGCTAAAATATCAAAGAATTGAAGCATATTGTGTAGTATACAAGAGTTTGTAGCAGAGGAATAGTTGAAGATATTGAAATTGTTCAAATCGTTCGCATCTAGCCCTCGACCACGTCGTTCGCGAACGACGTAGCGGGTGGCGGGATTTTTGGGGACCCCAAAATCGCGCAACGCAGTGAGCGAATATTGGGGTAAAAATTCCGACAGGCCCTGCCACGTAAGTCGCGACTGACGTGGCCCGCACGGTGTTCGCGAACGAAAGGGCGTGACGTGACAAATCAAAAGGGCGTCATAAATCGAAAGGGCGGGGTAACCCCGCCCCTACTCCCTACTTCTCCAACGCTCTTGCTAAATCTGGATGCAATTCCTTA
>CAYZYJ010000065.1:0-4238 GCA_964482565.1 uncultured Gammaproteobacteria bacterium | reverse complement strand
AGTAAAATATGAGCAATAGCCGTTCCTGCGGCTCCGGCTCCATTAATCACAAGTTTCAACGATTCCACCGACTTTTGCGAAACCTTAATCGCATTCAATAATCCTGCAAGTACAACAATTGCTGTGCCATGCTGGTCATCGTGGAAAACGGGAATATTCATACGTTCACGAAGTCGCCGTTCAATTTCAAAACAACGAGGCGCAGAAATATCTTCCAAATTAATGCCGCCAAAACTTGGTTCTAAACCAGCGACAATTTCGACGATTGCGTCGGTATCTTTCGTGTTCAAACAAAGGGGAATAGCATCCACCCCGCCAAACTTTTTAAAAAGCGCCGCCTTTCCTTCCATTACCGGCATTGCTCCTTCCGGCCCAATATCGCCAAGTCCTAAAACAGCAGTTCCGTCGCTCACAATCGCGACACGATTGCGTCTACCTGTTAATTCCCAAACGCGTTCTGGATTTTCTGCTAATACTCGCGAAACCATGCCAACCCCTGGGGTATAGGCGAGCGCTAAATCGCGTTTTGTTTCGAGCGGTCCCGTGGTTTCTATATGGACTTTTCCTAAGTATTTCTTATGATAGTCAAGAGCCTCTTCTTTGGTGATTGGTGTCGTATCATTCATAGTGGCTTTATGGTATCATGCCTATTCGAACAAACAAGTAATGACGATTATGACGAAACGCAATACAGTAATTATTGGTTCAGGACCTGCTGGGTATACGGCAGCAATTTATGCTTCGCGCGCAGATTTGGCACCGCTTATGATTTCTGGACGAGAACCAGGCGGTCAATTAATGCTTACAACCGACGTTGAAAATTGGCCAGGCGAAGCGGATGGCGTTTTAGGACCGGAATTGATGGAAAAGTTAAAGAAACAAGCATTAAAATTTGGAACCGAATTTTTGAGTGATGTAGTAACCGAAATCGATTTTTCGGCTCGTCCTTATAAAGTGAAAACCGAAACAGGAACCGAAGTTGAAGCCGAAACCTTGATTATTGCAACGGGCGCAACAGCATTGTGGCTTGGTATAAAAGGTGAAAAAGAATTGCAAGGTAAAGGCGTTTCCGCTTGCGCAACTTGCGACGGATTTTTCTTTCGTGGAAAGCGTGTGGTGATTGTTGGTGGAGGCGATTCAGCAATGGAAGAAGCAAATTTTTTAACCAAGTTTGCTACTGAAGTGGTTGTTTTAGTGCGCACAGAAAAATTGCGTGCAAGTAAAATTATGCAAGAACGCGCAATGAAAAATCCGAAAATTCGTTTTGAATGGAATACTCAGGCGAAGGAATTGCTTGGCACAGAAAAGGTGGAAGGAGTGCGTGTTATTGATAGCGTGACGGGTGCGGAACGTATTATTGAAACTGACGGATTTTTTGTGGCGATTGGGCATAAACCAAATACCTCGCTTTTCGAAGGTGTGCTTGAACTCGACGAAAAAGGCTATATTAAACATGAACCAGATTCCACAAAAACAACCATGCCTGGTATTTTTGCTTGTGGCGACGTAATCGATCCGCATTACCGCCAAGCAGTGACTGCGGCAGGAAGTGGATGTATGGCTGCCCTTGAAGCGGAACGGTTTTTGGCAAGTCTCGAATAATATGTCCGCACTCAAAATTACCGATCTTACAAAAACCTACGTAACCAAAGGTAAAAAAATCGAAGCACTCAAAACACTCTCCTTTAGCATTGAAGAGGGAGAGATTTTTGGTTTACTCGGGCCAAATGGCGCTGGAAAATCCACTCTCATCAATATTCTTGCAGGTTCGGTTTCTAAAACGGCAGGGGAAATGGAGGTTTTTGGCAAACCGATTTCAACGCATCATGCCGATGTGAAACGGCTTATTGGTGTTGTGCCGCAAGAAATCACTTTTGACCCGTTTTTCAGCATTGAACAAGCCTTGCGTTACCAATTTGGGTATTATGGCATGCCGGTAGATGAAACGTATTTGAATCGTATTCTTGATCAATTATCGCTCACCGATAAAAAGAAAACGCTTCCTCGCCAATTGTCTGGCGGTATGAAACGGCGTTTTATGATTGCAAAAGCATTGATTCACAAACCAAAACTCCTTGTGCTCGACGAACCAACTGCTGGTGTTGATATTGAATTACGTCATGATTTGTATACGGTGATTCGGGATTTGAATGCAGAAGGGGTGACGATTATTTTGACCTCGCATTATTTGGAAGAAGTGGAATTGCTTTGTGAACGGATTGCCATTGTGAATCGCGGGGAATTGGTCGCCCTTGATTCGAAAGCGGTATTGAAAGACCGATTCAAATCGACGCGGACGTTTTCTTTGGCATTAACCGAAAAAATTGCGGCGATTCCGAAAGAGTTAGAAGCGTTTTCGCCAGTCCTTGAAGGAACGGAATTGAAACTCACTTTTTCTGAACATGAATATAAGCATGTTTTACAAATGGTTGCAGGTGTACAGTTGCCAATCGCGCATTTCCGCATTATCGAACCGTCGCTTGAAGACGTGTTTCTTTCTTTGACCTCATCATTATGACAAACTATTTAGGAACATGGACGCTTTTCAAAAAAGAAATTCGTCGTTTTACGGAAGTGTGGTCGCAAACTGTTGCAGCTCCTGTGATTTCGAATGTGCTGTTTTTGGCGATTTTTGGCGTGGCACTTGGCGGTAGGGAATCAGGTTTTGAATCATTCACCTACCTTGAAGTGTTGATTCCGGGCTTAATTGCGATGGGATTGATGACCAATGCCTTTGGAAACCCCGTTGGTTCGATTATGATTGGGAAATACACCAATGTGATTACGGAATTGCTCACCTTGCCACTTCGAGGAATAGAAATTGCTTCTGCGTATTTAATGGCCGGCATGGCTCGTGGCGCCTTGGTTGGATTCGTTACATTACTGGTTGGGGCGTTTTTTGCGCCAATTCACTTGGCTTCACCGCTATTCGCTCTTATCTTTACGGTATTGATTGGTGTGATTTTTGCGGGGTTTGGCGTGATGGTGGCGATTTATTCGGCGACATTTGACCAGTCAGCAATTATTCAGAATTTCGTGTTAACGCCGTTGATTTACCTTGGCGGTGTGTTTTATGCGATTGATTCATTGCCGCCACTCATGCAAGCGGTTTCTCGCTTCAACCCTGTGTTTTACATGGTAGATGGATTGCGTTTTGGTTACCTTGGAGTTTCGGAAGTGTCACCCGTCTTTTCGCTAATCGTAACGGCTTTTGTGTGTTTCATTGCCGTTTTTGGGTCTACGTGGATGCTGCATACGGGGTATAAGTTAAAGCAATAACTTGTCTTTGAATCAAAGTGGCAGTAAAATGCCTGTATTATTCTTCACGTCTTAATATGAAATCAGTTATTGGATTGCTCGCTTTTTCACTCATCTTGCTCGGTGCTGGTTGCGCTCCAAGTGCGGTCCCAGCAGATGATTCTTCATTCACACAAAGCACCGCACTCGCTTTTCACCTCGAAACCGCGATTGCTGATTTGGAAAGTGCAATTGCTGTAGAACCAGATGATTCTGTGGCATTTGTAAAAGGTTCGGTAACCTACGCCGGGCTAACACTTCCACAGGCAGCAGAAATTGCCGCAGAAGAGGGAGATACAGCAACCGAGGCAACAATTTTGGCACTTGATGCTGAATTGAAAGCAGTACTTGCAGACGCAACAACGCTTGATGAATTGGTTACGGGTGTAGAGTCGGTTATTGCAGGATTGCGCGCTCTCTAGGTTTTGCAAAAAACATAAAACGGCTGAACGGCCGTTTTATGTTATAATCGATTTATATGAATAAAGATATTTCTAATCAAGATATTTTAGAGGCGATTAATTCGTTTTCATCACATATGGACACGAGATTAACTGGTATTGAAGAGCGTGTCGGTTCTCTTGAAGTTGCGGTTAATTCACTTCAGCATCGTGTGACTGGCTTAGAAAAGACTGTTACAGGAGTGAAGGCGAATATGGTCACGAAAGAGTATTTGGATGACAAAATGGCAGATGCACACGGCGATATTATGGACGTGCTTTATAACTCTAATCAGAAAACGCAGAAAATTGTTGAGAAATTAGAAGAACATAAAGTGATTGATAAAAATGAGGCAATTGGTATTTTACGCATGCCTCCATTTCCAAAAGCGGGTTAACTTTTGAGTAAAAGATCTTCAAATGAATGAATGACGCGGTGATTGAATCGGGAATTATCTGCTTGCTGCGGTTTTTCTTTGCGATCAAGAAGAATAAGGTGAA
>CAYZYJ010000064.1:0-4275 GCA_964482565.1 uncultured Gammaproteobacteria bacterium | reverse complement strand
CGATGAGCGGGAAAAATAGCTCAATAAGTAAATTCACCGCAAAGAAAAGGCGAATAAGTGGGCGCATGCGGGTATTATAGCATGGAATAGTGACTAGGAATATTTCGCCATTATTGGCGGTTTTTTGTAGATTTTACCTTGACAAATAGCCAAAAAAGTGATATACTTATTCTCGTTCGAACGATTGGAATACGAGCCAAATGTTCAATGCGCATTCACAATTCATAAATGAATGAGAGACCTTTCCTCAAAGGTTAAATGAGGAACGTATAGATGAATTCTTGCGTTTTTACGGATTCATTCCGTAGAGCAGGTATATTGCTTTTCTCTTGAAATGCCCTATACCTGCTCTTCTTTTTTGAAGGGCGAAGGTGACATTTTCCCTTGTGGGCGATTTTGCTTACCAGGGAACCCTCATGAGTTCTGACTCGTAAAAATCAGAGGTCGATCGCAAGACCTAACCTTGCCACTAGGAGGCCACCATGGCCCGCAATCTGACCCCGGTCGAGTTCTGCACGCAAAACCACGAGTCTGCTCTCCTCCGCCTCGAGAAGGCAAAGGATGCGCTCAATAACATCGAGGCGGCGCTGCGGGAGGCCGAAAAACCCAGCGAATTGTTGCTGGGGGTCTGGGCGGAAGCGCTCAACAACCGCAACCGCGTCAGGGAGCGGGTCAAGGAAACCGCATCCGCCCTGCGCGCCGCCAAGCGGCACGCCGCGGAGGTGCGAAAGGCCCGCGAAGCGCTCGAGGTGGAAGGCATCTTCCGCCGCGCCGGGGTCGACCCGCACCGTGCTAGGCAGGCGGCGGGCTCCAAGTAGCCCAAAACCTTCCCCTAACCCCCGTACCGAGCGCAAGCTTGGTGCGGGGCATTTTCTTTCTACCCTCTCACCCTAAACCTTGAAATAATCTGCCAATTACGCTATCCTATGCCCACATCACGGGCCGGTGGTGGAGTTGGTATACACGGGAGACTTAAAATTTCCTGGTCGAAAGACCTCGCGGGTTCGAGTCCCGCCCGGCCTACCAAAAATCGTCAGTTCTCTGGCGATTTTTTGTTAGTCGGGCTTCAGACGTTCGCGAACGACGTGGCGAGTCCTGAAGTTCGCGAACTTCAGGACGGGTGGCGGGATTTTTAGGGACCCCAAATTCGCGCAACGCAGTGAGCGAATATTGGGGTAAAAATCCTGACAGGACCCGTGCATTGTTCGTGAACAAAAGGACGTTCTCCTTCAGTTCGTAAACTTCAGGACAGGTAAATGACGCCCCTACAACTCAACTACTCGCCACTTACTACAAACTACTAACTTCTTCCCCACCCCTACACCAACCCCATAAACCCCTGTATACTTACCAATATGATTGAAGCAGAGAATACGGATGAAATGGCGGAAGTGACTGGAAACCGCGAAGAAAACGCCGAAGAACAACAATTCGAGGCGGGGTTGCGACCTCAAACCTTGAATGATTTTATTGGCCAAGAAGAGTTAAAAGAAGGGTTGCGTATTTTTATTGAGGCTGCCAAAAAACGTGGTGAACCGCTCGAACATGTGCTTTTTTACGGCAATCCTGGACTTGGAAAAACAACGCTTGCACATATTATCGGAAATGAAATGGGCGCAACGGTGCGAATTACAAGCGGTACAGCCTTGGAACGCGTTGGCGATTTAGCGGCAATTCTTTCTAATCTAAAAACCGGCGACATTTTATTTATTGATGAAATCCACCGTTTAAGCCGTGCAATCGAAGAAGTACTTTACCCCGCGATGGAAGATTATGCACTCGATTTAGTGGTCGGCAAAGGGCCGAGTGCGCGCACTTTACGTTTAGGACTCGAAAAATTCACGGTGATTGGCGCAACAACGCGCCTATCCCTTATTTCAGCGCCACTTCGCGATCGTTTTGGTGTTGTGCATCATTTACCGTTTTACCGTCACGAAGAAATGGCGCAAATCATTGCGCGTAGCGGTACTTTACTTGGGGTACATATCGACGAACCAACGAGTCACACCATTGCCACACGTTCGAGGCATACACCACGTATTGCCAATCGTTTACTCAAACGCGTACGCGACTTTGCTGAAGTGAAAAACGATGGCGCAATCACACCACCAATCGCCGAATCCGCACTCAATATGCTTGGCGTCGACCCGCTTGGACTCAATTACGGCGACCGACGGATTTTAGAATGCATCATCACCACCTTTCGCGGAGGACCAGTTGGGCTTTCTACCATTGCTGCAGCTGTGCAGGAGGAATTAGCAACCGTTGAAGAAGTACATGAACCGTTTTTACTGCAGATTGGATTCTTAGAACGAACACCTCGCGGACGTATGGCAACTCTACGTGCCTACGAACATTTAGGCCTTGCAAAACCTCCCGAAAAAAACATGCTATAATTGATTCATATGGGATTATCGCCCGTCATTTTTCTTGTGATTTACGGTGTATTCGCTTTTCTTGCCACACTTTGGTTATTCTTTAACGTTTACCATTTAGCAAAGTTTGGCTTGCATGGAACTGGCACGAAATTGATTATTGCCGGGTATATTTTTGGTTTTCTTGCCCTTTTGATTGGTTCGCTTTGGTTGATGGGTGATTACGATTGGTCTCGCCCTATTCCGATTACCGAAAACGCCTTGTTTAACGATGCTCTATGATGCACCTCGACCGACTTCCAAACCAAGAACGCGACGAACATGTACAAATCTTTGTTCGCCGACATTGGATTTTTTTAGCTGAAATCGCTATTTTTGCGATTATTGGATTCGCTATACCTGTTGTCGTGCATCTCTTACTTTCTGCAAACGACATTGAAGTATTTTCTCATTTATTTTGGGGGCCGGTAAACGCTGTGGCGCTTTCGATTTACGCATTCATGGTTTTTATTGTAACGATTACGCAAATTACAGATTATTATTTAGATACATGGATTGTAACGAATGAACGCATCATTAATATTGAACAACATGGGCTTTTCAGTCGTATTATTTCCGAACTCCATTTAAACCAAGTACAAGATGTCACAAGCGAAACGCATGGCGTGCTTGCAACCTTTGTAAGCTACGGAAACGTGTACATTCAAACGGCAGGAACACGAGAACGATTCAATTTCAAAGGAATAGATAATCCAGACAACGTTAAACAGCAAATTTCAAAGCTGGTGCAGAACGATAAATTACGCCACGGAGACGCTTCTCATATTACAACTTAAAAACAAAAGGGCGGGATAACCCCGCCCTTATACTACTTCCACCATTTTTCTAAAGCGATACCGGTATAGAAATACTTGAGTATTTCTTCATAGCCCTTTCCGTCCTTTGCCATACAAAGCGCGCCACTTGCGGCTAACCCTACGCCGTGGCCCCATTGCGTCTTACCTTTATCGCAAGCAACGGTTACGCCTTTAACATGAGGCTGATTTCCCCACCAAACCGCCGACCAATCCTTGGTTGAGCCATTTGAACGTGCATAATAAGGCGTTACAGCAACCGCGCCATTGTAAGTAACAACAACTCCGCGGGTTTCTTCTACCGCCTGCAAAATGCGCGGCGCCTGTGTTTCGCGTTCATAACCTTTATACACTTGGTCGTCAGCTGTTGAAATTAAGTGCATAAATTCACGCGCACGATTTCCTCCACGAAGCCAATGGAAATACGCATACGTTCGTGCAGCAATAATCATGGTTTTTTGGTATTCCATTGGATCTGGATCCCAGGTTTCCGCAAGTCCGCGCAAATAATAATCCATTGGTACTTCGTTAATCATCCACGTTCGGTCTTTATAGTCGTTGTAGCGAATTTCGAGCGGGCCACGGAAGGTATTAAATGCGTGTCGGTCATTACGTGTTAAGCGCCGATCGAAATTCGCAATCTTCATCACACTCACACTATTACCTGGAATAAACCGAAGTGGTAATGCAGACGACTGCAGCCCTTGCCCTAAATCGTAGTAATAAAGTTTGTCTTTATAATAAGCCGTTACCGTTGTGTTTGGCGCAAGCTCACTAATCAAGGTGCCCTCGGTATTTTGCAAAGTAAACGCTTCTGAAGACGTAATCACGACTTTATCGTCCGTTTCTTCATCAACAATTAATACTCCCACACGCAAAACCGGTTCTTCGGCTTTATACGCTGGCTCGGCGGAAACGATTGGCTGATTAATAATTGGCGCATTCGCAATTTGTTCCGATCCGTCGGTTACGGTAACTGGCAAGGTAAATTCTGTTCCCTGCACTTGTGTGCCATTCGCTTTAAGCGAAAAAACCGCTTCGTGCCG
>CAYZYJ010000063.1:0-4504 GCA_964482565.1 uncultured Gammaproteobacteria bacterium | reverse complement strand
CGTTCTAAAATCGCATTTGGCATTTGACTCGCCAATGTGCGACGCCAAATTAAATCATATAATCGCCACATACCTTCATCGATTTTGCCTTGCAACATTTGTGGCGTAACGGCAGGGTCGGTTGGGCGAATCGCTTCGTGTGCTTCTTGCGCGCCTTTGCTTGTGGTTTTGTAAGAAGCGGCTCCTTTTGCGTATTTATCGCCAAAGCTCGTAGAAATAAAGGCTTGTGCTTCGCCGAGGAATTTATCGGAAAGCGTTAAAGAATCGGTACGCATATAGGTAATACGACCGGTTTCGTAAAGTTTTTGTGCAAGCGTCATGGTTTGCTTGGCGCTCATACCAAGTTTATTATTCGCTTCTTGTTGCAAAACCGATGTGCGAAGTGGCGTTGGTGGTTTGCGTGTTGCTTGTTTTTTGCTCACGCTTGCCACACGAAATTCTGCTTTTCGCATTTCCTCTGCCATTTTATTGGCGGTGTCGGCATCTTTTACCGTCATCTTTTCTACTTTCTTGCCCGCATGTTCAATAAGTTTTCCGGCAAATGTTTCGCCTGATTTTTCAAATTCGCCGTCGAGCGTCCAATATTCTTCTTGATTAAATGCTTGGCGTTCACGTTCGCGTTCGACCGTCATGCGCACAGCAACCGATTGCACGCGTCCAGCACTCAAACCACGGCGAACCTTTTTCCACAAAAATGGCGAAAGTTCATAACCAACCAAACGATCTAAAATACGACGCGCTTGTTGCGCATTCACTAAATCCATCGCCAAATGACGAGGTTCTTTGAGGGCGGATTCAATCGCATGTTTGGTGATTTCGTGGAAGGTAATGCGTTTTGCTTTCTTTGGATCGATTTTTAAGATTTCCGCGATATGCCAAGCGATAGCTTCTCCTTCGCGGTCTTCGTCGGTTGCGAGGTAAATTTCCGTCGCTTTTTTTGCGGATTGTTTCAATTCAGTGGCACGTTTCTTTTTATCGTCTGGCACCACATAGGTTGGCGCGAAGTGATTAGCAACATCTACCCCAATGTCTTTACTTGGTAAGTCGCGAATATGGCCGAAAGAGGAAATCACGATGTATTCCTTGCCTAAAAATTTGGCGATAGTTCGCGCTTTTGTTGGTGACTCAACGATTAGAAGTTTGCTCATAATGCGTGCATAATGCCTATAGCGAGGAGTCATTGTCAAATCAACGGGTAAAATTCACCGTATTTTTCATGAAACTACTCGCGTTTTTTAGAATATGTGCTTCCGGAATCCAAATTTGGCGAATCTCACCCGCTAAATGCAAAGAACCAGTAACCAAAATCAAATCACCCGTTTTTGCGCGCCGAAACGCGTTTTGCAATGCTTCTGCCGGAAAAAGGAAACTGCCAGCACGGCGTTTTTGTGGAATCAGTTTTTGCAAAGCATTTGGATTAGCGGCAACTCCAAAGGTATGGGTAAAACGCGTGGTTGTAACCGACGTGGCAATAGGAAGCAAAATTTTAAGCATTTCTGCAACATCTTTATTTGCCTTACACCCAAAAATCACATGAACCTTCTTCCCTAATTGCTTTGCACGTTCTGCCGTTGCAATCATTTTTGCGGGGCTATGTGCGCCGTCTAAAATGACTTGCGGAGCAGATTGAATGGTTTCAAATCGGCAGGGAAGCGGGCGGTAATTTTTGAGCGCGGTTTTTGCAATCGTTTCATCGATTCCTAATTCTTTTGCGGCACGAAGGGCGATTGAGGCATTGTGGTGTTGCGCGGGCCCAAGCGCCGAATCAACGAGCGATTCATCGGACGGCGGAACGAAAAAGAGGGCAGAATTTTCTTTAATCGCTTCTTGTGTAAAAATCTTTTTGAGTGATGGACGGGTTTCGCCACAAAGTACGGTGCCTTTCTTTTTCATGATTCCAGCTTTTTCGTAAGCGATAAGGGCCAAGGAATCGCCAAGAATTTCGGCGTGGTCTTTATTGATATTGGTAATGATGGCAACGGCGGGAGTCGGAATTACATTTGTGGCGTCGTATCGGCCACCGCATCCAACTTCAAGAACACACCATTTTTTATTGAGGCGGGCAAAGGCATGCATGGCAAGGCAGGCACAAAGTTCGAAATAGGTAAGCGGAGAGGATGTTTCGAGATAGACGGCATACGCTCGCATTACTTCTTTCATGGCGATTTCGAGGTCTTCGGATTTCATCAATCCATCACCTAAAATAAACCGTTCCAAAAACGACGTGGTATGAGGCGAAAGGTAGGCTCCGGCTTCTTCGCCATTTGCTACAAGGATTTGCTGAATCATGGCGCAAACCGACCCTTTTCCACTTGTGCCAGTAACATGCACAAAGGTGAGTTTCTTTTGCGGATCGCGAAGCAAATGCAAAAACGATTTCACGCGTTTTAAACTCGCTTTCAATTCTTTTTCTGAACTTCGTGCCCATCCACCGCTTAAATTGGTGAGGGAAAGAAATTCGTCGTAAGTTGTGTGAAAAGTATCGCTCATAATTACACTAAAATATAATACATTCCTCCAATTTGGCGTACTTTACCCTTCATTTCCATTAACGCAAGGGAACCCGCAATTTCGCGCGCCGCCAATTGTGTTTTGCGCGTTAATTCGTCTATGTGAACGGGGGTTTTTGAAAGATGTTCGAGTAAGAGGGCTTCTTCCTTGGTGTCGGCAGTCGGTTTTTTTACGATGCGTGGCGCGTAATGAACGTTTAGAATGTCTAAAATATCTTCCGATGTTGTTGCAGGGTGCGCGCCCATTTTAAGGAGTTGATTTGTGCCATATGATGTTTCGGCAGTAATCGGCCCAGGGACGGCAAAAACTTCACGCCCTTGTTCGAGTGCTGCGCGCGCCGTAATCAAGGAACCAGATTTTTCCGCCGCTTCTACGACGAGCGTTCCATGACTCATGCCAGAAACAATGCGATTGCGAAGGGGAAAGGTATGTTTTCCTGCCGGCATATCGAGTGGGAATTCACTGATTACCGCGCCACCGCTTTCGATGATTTTATCGGCCGTATGCCGTTCGCGGCCAGTAATACGCATTAATCCGCCACCCATAACCGCAACGGTAATTCCGCCGGCACGCACTGTTTCTAAATGCGCCGATTCATCGATGCCAAAAGCAAGGCCAGAAACAATCACAATACCTGCTTCTGCAAGCGGTGGAATCAGCATGCGCACAGCCTCTTGCCCATAAACGGTTGATTTCCGAGAGCCGACTACCGCTAAATGCGCAATTTCAGCGCTCGGTAAATTGCCTTGAATAAATAAAATCGCTGGTGGGTCGTAAATGTTTTTTAAAAGTGATGAGTACTCGGCATCTGCTTGCGTAATCACCCGAAACCCAAGTCGTATTGCGCGTTCAAATAAGGCTTCTGGCTGAATTTCTTTTCGTAAATGCACAAAATTCGCCGCATCTTTTTTTGAAATGCCAGCGAGTACTAATTCTTCTTCCCTTGCTTCAAACGCCGCCTTCATGGAAGGGAAATGGGCGTGAAGCTTTTTAAAGGTGATTGGCCCGAAGCGTGGAAATTGCGCCAAGGCGATATAATACGGCGTATCGTTTTGCATGCACCTAAATTAACTGACCTTTATCGTTTTTTCTTCTAATGTATCGGACTCAAGAATAGTTTGCAGTAATCGCACAACTTCTTCGTTGATTTTTTCGAGCGCCTCCCGTTCGCCTTTTGTGAATTGCGAGAGCACATAATCTTCGAGGGCGTATGAAGCTGGTTTTTCGCCAATGCCGATACGAATGCGCCAAAAGTCTTGCGTGCCTAATTGTTCAAAAAGAGATTTTACGCCATTATGGCCGCCTGCTGAACCGCCTTTGCGAATACGAATGGTGCCAAAAGGCAAATCAACGTCGTCATAAAGAACAATCATTTCTTCGGCGGTGATTTTATAGGTTTCTACAACGTGGCGTGCAGAAATGCCAGAACGATTCATAAACGTTTGTGGTTTTACCAAAACGAGTTTCTTTCCGTTTACATTGGTTTCGATGAGTTCTGCCTTTGCTTGCGAACTCGTTTTCCATGATTCGTTTAAAGCGTTTGCAAATGCATCGAGTGCTAAAAACCCGGCATTATGCCTCGTATTTGCATATTCGTTTCCAGGATTTCCAAGTCCAAGTAAGAGCATAAGGGTAGTATTCTCTAATTTTATCATCTTTAACAATTCTAACACTCTTCCATTTAACTACAACCTAACCCCTAACCCCTAACCCCTAAAACCTAACTCCTATGTCGTATGCGACTTCTTGCGAGCTTTTACGTGAATGCGAATTGGCGTGCCTTCAAAATCGAATCGGTCACGAAGGACGTTTTCGAGGAAGCGTAGGTATGATTCTGCCAAAGCGTCGGCTCGTTGCTGACGAATTCCAAGTTCAAAACGAGGCGGATTGATGCCAGTTTGATGGAAGTAAGCGATGCGAGGATGCGCAACTCCACGTCCACGACTTGGTTTATGGCGCACGATGGCTTGTTTAATAAATTTGCTGAGCTGAT
>CAYZYJ010000062.1:0-4659 GCA_964482565.1 uncultured Gammaproteobacteria bacterium | reverse complement strand
TTTAATCGTCCGGCACCAATATCGTAAACGCCAGGAGTGATGGTCAATCCATCAAGAGCAGGGCCAATACTGCCGTCGGTTCCTTGGGCAGACATATCGCCGTTTGCGGTTGAAAGATTGGCTTGCACAGCAGCGTCTAAAATAGCTGTGCTTGGTGCCACGCCATCGGTAGAATAAATGGTTCCGCCAACCATTCCAGCGGTGAGTGAAGTAATTCCGGCACCCGTACTATTTAAGCCAACATCGCCAGAAATCGTGCCTGTTCCCGTAATGGCAGTTTGGGCAATGATCGAAAAAGGAGCAGCTGCGCCTAAACCTGGGTCAGTTGCGGCGAATGTAGGGGTAAGTTTCGCGGTACCAAGTATCAAAACGATACCAAGTAGTGCCGCTGAAACCTTTTTCATTTTCTTCATAATTTTAGCTAAAAATACACATTTTTTAGAGAGTCTTGTAGCTATTCTATCATTCATTGGCATTAATCAATATCATGGAGGTGGATAAGTGAATATTAGCTTGATTTACTTGACTTTTTGGCTAAAATTTGCTATTATTTACAGAGTTGTTTTTAGTAAAAGACGGCAGGAGGAAGAGCGCGAAGGCGGTTTTCTGCCGAATCATCGTACTTAAAAACGGAAGGTGTGACGCTTTTGTTCGTCTGTTGCCCTGGCAGATGCACAAAACCAACGTTCCTTCCCACCGCCTGGAGTCCACCCCATGGACGAAGAAATTCCGAAGGCCGTGCATGCTCTCGTATGCACCGTCCTCGACGAACTTCCGCCGGATGCATCTCCCGATGTGATTCGGCAAGCAATAGAGGAGGCGCTTGCGCCGATTCGAAGCAGAATGAGCGAGTTGACGGTTTTGGGAGACGAAACGCAAAAAGAAGTCGCGTTCGTCCTCATCGAAGACTCAACGCCTCATATTCTTCTGTACCTCGAAGACTCAACGCCTCATGCCCTTCTGTACCTCTAGAAACGAAAATGCCCCCGACCAGCGAACTGGTTCGGGGGCGCCTTTTTTTATTGTTGTTGCGAAATAAGTAATTGTAATCGGTGCATGGCGTCTTCGCGGGAATGAATTTCTTGCAGTAATTGAGCGTTGCGAATAGCGTCCATTAAATCGCGGTAAATTGGCCCTTCGGAAACGCCGAATTGTTTAATGTCACTTCCACTAATGAGTCGTGGTAGGCGGTCAAATCCTTCGCATGCGGCTAAATGTTGCAAATCTCGCAAGATTTTCATGGCCGTATGCAAGCGGTCGCGCGCCACGGTATGTTTTCCATTAATTAAAAACCGTGCATGCATTAAGGTCAGTAATCGGCGGCCTTTTTGTGAGTCAAAGAGACGTTCAAATTGCGAAGGTGGAATGCTCGCTGGGTCGGTTTTTTCAAAGTCATCAACGTGTTCTAAAAGCCACATGACTTCTTTACAATCAACAAAGGCTAAATGGCTTTGTGTGAACTGATGAAAATAAAGCGATGAACAAATACGAAAAGCAACGGTATGCTGCATTTTTGGAACCATGCTCATTAATGCGGCAACGAGAACAGTTGCAGAAGGGGATGATTGATTATGCTGCGCAAGGAAAGAATTATTGGTAAGTAAATCTAAAAGAGAAGCGGTTTTTTTGTATAAATCTTCGCTATCGTCGTGCAGAATATCTTCTAATTCTTTTAACTCCGGCATGAATAGGGTAAGTGCACCAGAGGCATTCCATAATTCAAGCGTATGCATTGGGTGACGCACAAATCCAAGCAAAAACTCACGCCCAACTAATTCACGAGGAACAGAAAACTCATGCGTTCCTTCTTCGTTTAAACGCGTGGCATTAAGAAGTTTAATATTGGTTTGAATCGCTCTCCATGTTAATTGCTCAATACCAAAGCCAAGCTGACTCGAAAGTCGCAGCGCTCGCAACATGCGTGTGGCGTCTTCTTGGAAGCGTTGTTCTGGTACTAAAACAGCGTTAATAATGCCATTGTGCAAATCTTCTAGCCCTAAAAATGGATCAATCAATCGACCGGTTTCAATATTGTAGGCAATGGCATTCACTGTAAAATCACGCCGCGCCAAATCTTCCTCAATGGTGAGTTTATGATTAAAACGCACATCCATATCGCTTCTTCCATGCGCGTGTTCCGCGGTCATATGTTCGGTGCGAGGAAGGGCAATGTCGAGCGGTTCGCGTGATTGAGAACCGTGTGGAACAAATTTAATCGTCCCAAAACGTCCAACAATTTCGGCTGCACCATTACGCGTTAACCATGATTCCAATTCTTCTAACGGAATATTGCGAATTACTAAATCGATGTCGTTTGGAAAACGCCCAAGCAAAACGTCGCGCAATGTACCGCCAACTAAATACACTTCCGCGTGAGGAAATGCATCTAAAAAGAGACGAGTCCATGTGAGTCGTCTTTCACCTTCAATAAAACGCGCCACGCGAAATTCAGGCGGAGCGGATTTACGAGCATAGGTTGTAAGGATGCCTCCGTGTAGCATTGCACCCATTATAACATAAAAGACGAGTGAATCACTCGTCCGTTATTTTATGTTCTGCAATTCTTGTTTAAGGTGTTCGGTAACACGTTTTTCTGCGTCTTGAATGCGGGTATTTCGTAAAAGTAAGTTTGCACTTTCTCGTGTTCCACTTGCGGTAAATGGTGCGCCTAACTGAATGGCATCATACGGTCGAATCGCTTCGAGTAAAACGCGGATATTTTTCTCGCCATCTTCGTAGAAAATCGCTCCAACTTTTGCCATTGGTGCATTGAGAAGTAATTCTTCAATGATTTGTTGCAGAGTTGATTCGTCTGCTCCAGAAAGGGCAAAGTCTTGTGCAGTTAATAAGCTCCACACAAGTCCTGATTCGGTGTGAGATTTAATGCGAGCAAGCGCGCGTCCCCAAAGTCGCAATGTTTCTACCGAACGCGTCTTGTATAAATGCTCTACAATCAAATCGCGTTTTGCTCCTCGCGCCATTAAGTCGCCGGCAATGCTCAAGGTTTTCGGCGTTACATTGGTGGAGCGGAAACTGCGCGTTGCATGCATCATTCCCGTTAAACAAGCGGTTACAATATCTTCGTTTAAACGTGTTTGATCTATTTGATGGATGAGTTCATATACGATTTCACTTGTCGCAACCGAACGAATATCGACTAAATTCAATGCGCCAAAATGTTCATTGCTCGATTTATGGTCGATATTGATGATGGGGGTATCGTAAAAGAAATCGGTATAACGTCGGAAAAGGTCGCCGATATCGGCTAATTCGGAAACGCCAAGCGTAATAATAAGGTCGTATTTATAACCATCAGCATTTACCACCACGTCAGAAGCAGAAAAAGCGCCAGATTTTGGCGTAAGATGAATATAAATGCCATCTTTTTCGATGTGATAAGCCAAGCTATCGAGTTGCGCACCGTTGGTACCAACTTGCACGATGAGTTTTTGAATATTTGGTAAATCGCCATGAATCGCCGCGGTTTGACGTAAAAAGCCAAGGCTACGAGGAATATTTCCGCCAGAAACCGCAATGGCAACGGGTTTTTCGAGCATGGCAATAAAGCCCGCCAAGGCAAAGCCGGCAGAAAACGAATCAATATCGGCAGTTTCGCGTAACACAATTAACGGCGCCTTTGCGCGTTCAATTGTTTCGAGGAATTGTTCATGAATAGAGCGGGACATATGCCGTTCGGTCTTTTACTTGAGTTTAATTCCTCCGAATCAGCATGGGAATCCGCCAGATTACCTTGTCAGTTCGTTTGCGTCAAGCAATGACTACCAAAACATTGACTTTTCGGTTATTTATTGTTAGCATTGACCCTCGTTCATTTTATAGAATGATTCGGTTGAAAGTGGCGTTTTGGGGCTATTTATGGCCTTAAACCGCCGCTTTCAACAATAAGGCCACTGGTATTGCTTGAATACCTTAAGCATATCAACCCTAGCGGTAATTCAGAAGAGGTGTCCGATGGCTCCCATCGCTACCCAATTGTCTTTGCTCGGCATGTTACAGAAGTTCCTCGGCATCGCCTTAAAAGAAGGGTTGCCTGAGAAGTTCTTCCAGGCGGTGATTGACGACCCTGAAGTTCGAAAGGATTTCATCGATTGGGCGAAGCGTCGCCTCGAACCGCCCCGCACCTGGCGCGAGGAGGACGGAGTGATCTACTTCACCGTCACCTCGAACGGCATCACGGGCGAGGCGTGGATCACGCACCTCGAGGCGAAGGGCTTCCAGCTATCGAAGTGGGCGAAGGACGTTCTGCGCTCGCCGGACTTCAAGCCGACGAGTGGCGTGACCTACAACGTCGCTGTCCTGAAGGGTTCTCTCTTCACGGACGCCGACCGTGTCACGCGAACCATCCGACAGGATGCCAATCGACGCGGGTTTACCACCCCGCACGCCGAGGTGGCCTGCCTGATCCGGGAGCAATTCTCGGACGCAGATATCAAGACCATGGATCTACTCTGGCTCGTCACCATGCACGAGCCTATCAACGATACTGTTGGCGGTCCGGCTCTACTCGGCGCGGGCCGCCGCAGCGATGTTTCGTGGCTCAGCGCGGACGGCGGTCGCCCTGAGAGCAGGTGGGTTCGTGGGTGCGGTTTCGCGTTCGTCGTCCCGCAAGAGTAGCTGAGCGCACTACTAGGCTCGTAT
>CAYZYJ010000061.1:0-4911 GCA_964482565.1 uncultured Gammaproteobacteria bacterium | reverse complement strand
AGTATTATTTCAAATACCGCCGAGCTATTAATCCGCGCGAAGAGTACGAAAAAATCATGCTTGAAAAAAAGCAAAAGCCGAAAAAGAATATATCCATGAAGCTGATTTTCATCTGCGTGATTTTTTGCTTCGTTGGCGCAATAAGTGCTATTGCGTACGGTTCCGTTCACGTTTTTCAAGGAGTGAAATTCGCGGCTGAATCGGTGGAAAAATCATCAAGTCATGCCTTAAATTTTGCCTTTACCGATGCACGGCAAGAATTATTTATGGCCGATGCTGGTATGGAAAAAGCGCTTTACGGCATGAAATGGTTTGGATTTTTAAAACCATTGCCGTTTTTTGGTGATCAAATTACAGGAGTGAATCAATTTTTTATTGCCGGTCGTGAAGGGATTGGTGTTTTGGAAGACGCAAGTGTCATTGCTGAAGATTTTGAACGTGAACTTGCACGCGACAATGAATTATCTGATCTTATAAATGGCGCGGATTCATCAGGGGGATTTTCTGCCTTTCCTGCAGATTTGCGCATACGGTTGATTTATCGTTTGCGCCAATCCTCACAAGAAATCGATTCCATTCGTTTGCGTTTGAAACTTATTGCACAAGCTTTGCAAAAAACCGAAGAACTTTCGCTTATTGCGCCGCTTGAAGCAATACGAGTAAAAGTAACGCAACCGCTTCAAGATGTTCAAGATATGCTCGCATTACTTGCGCCAATTGCAAAAGTCGCGCCACAACTTTTGGGAGCAAATGAAAGCAAACAGTGGTTGATTTTATACGCAAATAATAATGAAATTCGGCCAGGTGGCGGGTTTTTAGGCGTTTATGGTTTAGTGCTTGTCAAAGCTGGTGCGATTGAATCCATGCTTGTAGAAGACACGTACGCACTTGATCGCATTTCAGAAACTGCACTTAATAGACCTTCGGCACCAGAGGCAATTACACGCTATACGGGTGTGCAAAATTGGTATTTGCGCGATGCGAATTGGTCGCCAGATTTTTCAGAGTCTGCACGTATCGCTGCTCAATTATTGCGCGAAGAATCTGCGATTGCAGGCCGACCTGTTCCGCATCTCGACCATGTGATTGGTTTTACGCCTGAATTTATTTCGGAAGTTTTGCGTATAACAGGTGATATCACTTTGCATGGCATTACCTATACGCCAGAAAATATCGCTGCACTTTTGCAAGAGGAAGTGGAACTTGGTTATGAAGATCGAGGCGATTCATTTCAGGAACGCAAACGATTAATTGCCGAAATAACCGAAGTATTAACACAGAAAATTCTTTCATTGCCGGTTACGAAATGGCCAGAATTTGCAAAAATGATTGTTGCGGAATTTAAAGAAAAGCAATTATTTGTCGCTTCTTTTGACGAAGAAGTGCAAAGCGTTTTTACCGGTTCTCAGTTTGCAGGGAAATATTATTCAACAAATACGGACGATGTATTACTGGTGGTTGATGCGAATATGGTTGCAAATAAAACCGACCTCGCCATCAATCGCACGATTTCATACGATATCGAAAAAACCTTGAACGGTTACCGTGCTACAACTACGATTCGTTATACGCATGAATCAGAAAAAACGCCCCTCATTTCGGATTACCGAACCTTCACACGCGTTTTTGTGCCAAAAGGTAGCACGCTTGTGGAGGTGAAAGGGAATACCGATTCGTTTATTGAAACAGTAGAAGATGATTTGGGCTTTACCACATTCGGCGCATTTATTCGCGTGCCCGTTGAAAGCGAA
This sequence comes from uncultured Gammaproteobacteria bacterium, assembly GCA_964482565.1. GTDB lineage: Bacteria > Patescibacteriota > Patescibacteriia > UBA9934 > UBA9934 > CAYFMS01. The sequence continues at coordinate 3,160 of CAYZYJ010000061.1, read as the reverse complement.
GGGGAATTGCAATTTGTGTATGATTTGCCGGCAAGTGTCGGATTGGCAATTGAAAAGGGCGTTTACCAATTAAGTGTATTTCGGCAACTTGGTTCGCAAGAAATTCCGCTTTCGATTGATTTAGATTTCGGTGCGCCAATTCGTTCTGCCATTCCCGCCGAAGAACGTCGTTTTTATGGCGATCAAGCGTATCAATTTGAAACTACGCTCATTCATGATACGGTGTTTACAGTTCAGTTCTGACAAGTAAAGGTTATGTTTTCAAAGAAAATCGGTATCGATCTTGGTACAACCACCGTTTTAGTTTATGTGCCAAAAAGAGGCATTATTATTAATGAACCGTCAGTTGTGGCCGTTTCTAAAATCGACAAAACGGTTTTAGCGGTTGGTAAGGAAGCAAAAGACATGCTTGGCCGAACGCCAGATACTATTGTTGCACGCCGACCACTCAAGGATGGGGTGATTGCCGATTACCGCACAACCGAGGCAATGTTGCGCTATTTCATTAATAAAGCGCTTGGAGGAATTCGTATTTTTCGCCCAGAAGTGATGGTTGCGGTTCCTGGTGGCATTACCTCAACCGAAAGACGTGCAGTTATTGACGCGGCGATTTCGGCGGGGGCAAAAGCGGCATTTATCATCAAACAACCGGTGGTTGCAGCGATTGGAGCAAATATTCCAATCGGTAGTCCTTCCGGTCATATGATTGTAGAAATTGGCGGTGGAACAACCGAAATGGCGGTGATTTCACTTGGCGGAATTGTGGCGAGTGATTCGGTGCGTATTGGTGGCGTGAAATTTGATGCCGCAATTATGGAGCATATTCGCCGCATGTATAACTTGGCGATCGGGGAAAGAACAGCCGAAGAAATCAAAATCACGGTTGGTTCCGCCCTCTATTTAGAAGATAAACTCACCATGGAAGTAAAAGGCCGCGATATGATTACGGGTTTACCGAAAATTATCGAAGTTACTTCAGACGACGTTACCGAAGCCATTCAGCCTTTGCTTGAAGGAATTTTATCGACCATGAAAGAAGTGCTTTACAAAACGCCACCAGAACTTTCGGCCGATGTAATGGATAAAGGAATTGTAATTTCTGGCGGTTCAAGTCAATTGCGTAACCTTGACCGATTAATTGCCGAAGCGACCGGCGTACCAACCTATGTTGCCGAAGAACCGCAAATGGCGGTGGCGCGCGGAACAGGTTTGGCGCTTGAAAACTTGGAAGCGTATAAGCGAAGTGTCTTTACGAATTAATATGCGCCTTGGCATTGACGCTCAAGTATTGACGCGTAAAGGGAAAACAGGCGTTGAAAAATACGCTTTTGAATTATTGCAGGCAATGATGGCGCAACCGCTTGCGAAAGGCGAAGAAGTGATTTTATACGCAAGTGCTATTCCTCTCGATTTTCCTCCACTTGCAAATGGCTGGCAGTGGAAAATTTTACGCGCGCCATTTGGCAGGTTTTTTACGCATGGCAGACTTTCTTTTCATTTTCTTGTTTCTGCGCCCGACATCTTTTTTTCACCTGCAAATGAATTGCCGTTTTTTATAGGAAAAGCAAAGTCGGTGGCGGTGATTCACGATATCGCATTTCGATTTTTTCAAGAGGCATATACAAGGCAACAACAAAATCGACAAGAACGCGCATTGCGTCGTGCTATTAAAAAAGCGGCGGCGGTGATAACGGTTTCACAATCAACGGCAAATGATTTATTGGCAGAAACAAGTATACAAAAAGAACGATTGCATATAACGCCTTTAGCCTTGCCGCAAGTGCTGGAAGCCGAAAGTACGATTCTTGAAACATTACAACTTCAGCCGAAGAAGTACTTTTTTACTCTTTCTCGACTCGAGAAAAAGAAAAATATCGCTCTATTGATTCGTGCGTATAAACAGTATGCGCAATCGGCAGAAAATCCGCTTGATTTGGTTCTTGGCGGAAAATTTGGATTTGGAAAAGAAGAGATTGAACAGGAATTGGGTAAGCAAAATGCAGGGAGAATTGTATTAACGGGATATTTAAGCGATGCCGATGCGCATGCTTTATTGCGCCAAGCAAATGCCTATGTTTTTCCGAGCCTTTATGAAGGATTTGGTTTACCTGTTTTAGAAGCATTTTCTGCGCAGGTGCCACTTTTATGTTCTCGTATTCCGGCGCTTCAAGAAGTTGCTCAAAATGGCGCTCTGTTTTTGGAACCACAAAATATAAACGAATGGAGTGAGGCGATGGCAACGATTCAAGAAAATAATTCCTTGCGTGAAACCTTGGTGCAAAACGGCTCGGCACGACTAAAGGATTTTTCTTGGCAACAAACGGCGGCGAAACATTGGAATATTATTCGTTCTCTATGAAAGACATAATTGAGCATTTAGAACGAATTGGTTTTAGCACACGAGAAGCGGCCGTTTATGTGGCGCTTGTTTCTGGCAATCAAGGAATTGCTTCTATTGCAGAAACTTCTGGCGTATCGCGCGCAAGCGTTTACCGAGCCGTGGAAGATTTGCTTGAACGCGGATTGATTCGGGAAGAAGAGCAAAATGGTGAACGCATCTATTTACCAGAATCGCCAGAACTCATGGTTCATATTTTACAAAAAGAACGAAAAGCGATTGATGAAAAGATTGGGCTTGCCGAAGTATTAACGGAAAAACTTTCAGGATTATATTTGGCAAATAAATCGGCGCCTATTGTGCGATATATAAAAGGAGCCCGGGCATTACGATTATTGCAAAAAGAAATTTCGCATTATGAGCAAGATATTTTGCAAATTGCGGGTTACGATGCCTTTCGCGCACTTTATGCCAAAGACGATTCAAAAGCGCATGAAAAAGAATTATCAACGAAAAAAATTACGATACGGTCGATTCTGGTAACTGATGAAGAATTAAATTTTGATCCGAGCTTTCCGATTGAGGTGATTAAATTGTCGCCAAAGATTTTTGATATAAAAGGAGAAATTGCCGTTTGTGGAGATTATACGGCGTTATTTTCTTATACAGATGACATTGTTGCGGTATTGATTCATTCGCCGGTGATTGCAAAAACGACCAAAGAAACATTAGAGCTTGCTTGGGCAAAAGCGAAGGAGTTGGGAAAAAGTAAGTAGTTTGTAGTAAGTGGTGAGTAGGGGCGGGGTTTCCCCGCCCGTTTGA
>CAYZYJ010000060.1:0-5179 GCA_964482565.1 uncultured Gammaproteobacteria bacterium | reverse complement strand
CTTTGCGATTCTTCGTGTCTGTTGTCATCCCTGGCTCCGACCAGGGATCCAGCGTATCTTACTTTTTTGTGTCATCACTTCCTCCAGAACGATGGGGGCTAGTCCCGCCCCCAAAACCCCGGGACTTACTTTTTTACTGGGTCTAAAAAAGTAAGCAAAAAAGGACCTACATGGGGCCCGGTCCGCCTTGCTCTTACGAGCTTCGGCGAAACCGCAAATCGTACGAACCTAGCTCCTCGGTCTCTTTTCGTTTTTTAGGAACCGGTCGCACCCCGATTTGCTTGCCGGGCCCACGCGTCCGTGCCCGAGGCGTGAGAAATCTTCTCTCAGCCTAGAGATTGCTTCACATCATAATTAGCGAGATGTTCGCAATGACACATATAAGATAAGTCCTCTCATTTTCGTTATTACGAGTCTTCTTGTAAATAAAAAAGAGCGCACCCGACGACGGCGTGAGCGAGTGGCTCTTTGCCGCGCGGATGCGCGATTCAGTTGGTGAGGTGGCAGCACTGTTGCGTTTTGACGCAGGTCTCGTGGCCGCCCCAAGTGTGGGTGACATCAGGGAACTCGCACTCTTCGTTAATGAGCAGGCAGCCCACGAAGCGCCCGTCACCCTCAGGGTCGAGGATCAGCCGCCCGTTCATCATGGTGTCGTAGTCGGCGTCGATGGCGTTGCTGTAATCTACCGGGTGATCCCGAAGATCGAGCTTGTATCCACCCTCGCATTGCCCGTACTGAGACTTGGAGATCGAAGGAGCACACGTTGGTGCGACAAACTGCACGCGATGTTGTTGGCAAGCAGCGAAGAACATCATGAGAATAACGGTCCGCATGGTAATTCCTTGGCACATAAACAGCCAGAATTGGCAGTTTACGACTTGGAATAGTACTACAAAATCCACTAATTGTCAATCAGGAAAGGGGGGAGCCGGAGGGGGCGAAGTTCAGTATTTTGGAGAGTGGGAATTGGCCTCATGTCTGTTTTCTGCAGAAAACAGCATTCGGGACCGGGCCTCGCTATGCTCTCTGCTCCACAAAAATACTTCCGATTAACGGAAGTATTTTTGTGGAGGCCAGAGTGGGAATCGAACCCACTCGTCGAGGTTTTGCAGACCCCTGCGTTCCCACTTCGCCATCTGGCCAATGACTTTGCACCACGAGAGATTAGCACAAAAAAATCACACGAGTCAACGCTCGTGTGATTTTGCTTTATTCTGTTACAACTCGCTTTGCCGATAAAACGATTTTTTCTGCTTCTGCCAAACTTCGTTCTTCTACATTCACTTTAAAGTGATATTTCCCATCAGCGTTTTCGAGGTAATACTGCGCATCTGGTTCACCTTGCATACACGCTGCTTTATCGTCGTCGTATACGCATGGGTCAAATTTCTTAAACCCGTTTCCTAAATCCTCAGCTTCCGCAGGAATGGATCGGCGTTGATCGATATGAATCACCGAAATACGGTCGTTTTCACTTACTTCGAGCCACACTTCACTGTCGGTCTTTTCAATCGTTGCTGGAATTTCGGCTCTCTCGCCAGAATACGGCTTTACCATTTCCCACCCTTCAGGCAAGGCGAAGGCAATTGTCCATGGCCCTTCAGCAACGGTGGAAGGAGCCGGTTTTACACATCCTGCACCAAGCGCTACTAAAGCGATGGCCGAACAAGCGAATAACATTTTTTTCATACGATTTGGTTATAACCTTATTCTAAAGCAAAAATAATCGGCGTCAATGCGCCGATTATTTTTCTATTTTTTTGCGTAGATTCCAATTGATTTTACCTGAACTCCGTGTTTACGAGCGGAATCAATATCCATACCCATATACCAGTCAACACGGTAAGTATAACGCGCATTCATACGGTCGCGCACCATACATGTTCCAAGTCCTTCGACTTCAAGCATGGTACCAAGACGTACGAAGTTGGCCGCACAGGTATTTTCACCCTGTTCAAGCAACTTACAAATGTCGGTTCCTTGTGCACCAATACATGGAGTATCGTCAGTCTGCCATGGCACCGAGTTATACGCGGTTACTGGCATATTCATATACTTCACTGGCGCACGCAATTCAGCCTTTGGCAATTCTCCGGTTGGCTTAAAATTGTTCTGCATCGCCTCAATCTGAAGCGATACCGCCTTTTCCGAAAGCGCATAAGGCGCGTCCTGGTCGGCACTTGCTACCGTCGGCAAAGAAATCCATACAAAGCCGAATGCCACAAAGGCAATAATTGCGGTTTCAAGAGGAGACTTTTTGATGGCATCAAATGCCAATTTGAGGGTATATCGTTTCATATAGTTGAGGCTCCGAAGCGAGGAAATAAAAAATCCTCCGCTTCAGGAGGGAGAGTTATAATAGCATATTTTAGCTATTTCGTCAATCAAAAACCAGTATTATTGGCTTGTATTAGCCACTTTGTACAGTTGCTTTTTTCTGCGCTTTTTCGTATGATTTAACAAACGTATTTATGACAAAATCCCTCAAAACAAAACACGGTTGGTCGCCCGAACGAAAGAAAAAAGGCGCTTTCGCAACCAAACTCGCGGCATTATTCAAAAATATCAGCATGCGTGACGGCAAAAAGCCACGGAAATTTAATGTAAGTGGTATTTTGAAAAATCTTTTCCTTCTTGCACTCGCGGGATTTTTCTTTGGCGTGATTGCCCTTCTTATCGCTTTTGCTTGGCTTTCTCGTGATTTGCCAGACCCAGGTTCATTAACGATTCGTGAAGTTGCACAAGCGACAAAAATCTACGACCGCACCGGCGAACACTTGCTTTACGAAATTTTCGGCGATGAAAATCGAACACTTACAAAAATTCAAGAAGGCATTTGTAATCCAGAAACGGCGATGGAGAAAGATGTAAACGGCATTCCGCTTATTGCCATGCAAGCAACCATCGCTGCCGAAGACCGCACCTTCTGCACCCACCACGGCTTTAGCGTAAAAGGAATTTTGCGTGCCGTAATTTTTCGTGGAAACCGTGGCGGTGGATCAACTCTCACCCAACAGCTTGTAAAAAACGCCATCTTAACGAATGAACGTTCGGTGATTCGAAAGGTGAAAGAATTGATTTTGTCGTATTCGCTTGAACGTCGTTATGAAAAAGATGAAATCCTACAAATCTATTTCAACGAAATTCCTTACGGTTCAACGTTTTACGGTATCGAAACCGCTTCACAGAATTATTATGGCAAACGTGCCGGCGAATTATCGCTCGGCGAAGCAGCAACATTGGCCGGATTGCCACAATTGCCAACGTATTTCATTAACAATCCCGACAAATTAGAAGAACGTCGCAATTGGATTTTGGATAGCATGGCAGAATTAAGCTATATCACCAAAGAAGAGGCAGATGCAGCAAAAGCGGAACCAACTCCCCTTCGACCACGATTTGAAGGTATTACCGCACCGCACTTTGTCCTTTGGATTAAAGAGCAGTTAGAAACCGAATACGGGCAGCGTATGGTGGAACAAGGCGGATTAAAAGTCATCACCACGCTTGATTATGATTTGCAAAAAATCGGTGAAGAAGCGGCCGTTAAAAATCGCGATGCACAAGGCGAACGACTAGGGTTTAACAATTCCGGTCTTATTGCTATGAATCCGCAAAACGGCGAAATCCTCACCATGGTTGGATCGGTCGACTATTTCAATAACGATATTAACGGAAAAGTAAACGTTACTTTGCGACCATTACAACCAGGTTCGAGTATTAAACCGCTCATCTTTGCCGCTGCATTTGAAAAAGGTTATACCCCAAACACGATTCTTTGGGATACCGAAACCGATTTTGCAACCGCAACGGGCAATTACCACCCTCGCAATTTTAACCTTCGTGAATACGGGCCAGTTAGTATTCGTAAGGCCTTACAGGGGTCATTAAATATTCCTGCGGTAAAGGCGCTCTATTTGGTTGGTGTGAGTCAAGGAATCGATTTCTTGGAACGTATGGGTTACTCCACGTTTGGAGACCGTTCAAACTTTGGTCTTGCTATTGTGCTTGGAGGCGCCGAGGTAAAATTGCTCGACCACGTTGCAGCGTATTCGGTATTTGCCAATGACGGAGTTTACCATACGCCAAAAGCGATTCTAAAAATTGAATCACCAAAGGGCGAGGTGCTTTTTGAGGCGCCAAGTGATGCAGGAAAAGAAGTACTCGACCAAAATGTGGCGCGTATGGTTTCTAATGTCCTTTCAGACGACGGCGCGCGCGCATATGTTTTTGGCACCAATAGTTTACTCACTTTGCCGGGGCGACCAGTAGCAGCAAAAACGGGAACCACCAATAATTACAAAGATGCATGGGCGATTGGGTATACGCCAAGTTTAGTAGCCGGCGTTTGGACCGGAAATACCGACGGTAAAACCATGGCGCAATCTGCTGGCGGAAGTGGTGTTGCAATGCCAGTTTGGAATGAATTTATGCGCCGTGCTCTTGAAGGAACGCCAGTAGAATCTTTTACCGCTCCACAAATTCCACAAACTGGAAAACCGATTCTTGATGGGCAAATTCCTGTTACCAATGTCGTAATTGATCGTGCTTCAGGAAAACTCGCAACCGATTTAACCCCAGAAAGCTTTAGAGAAGAAAAAGCGTGCGCAGAATTGCACAATATTCTTCACTTCGTAAACCCATCATCTCCTGCCGGTGAAATCCCAGGAGAAAATAGCCGTGACCGTTCCTATGGCGCATGGGAAGCATCGGTACAGGCGTTTTTACAAAAAGAAAATCGTGAACCAATCATCATCAACGATGTAGAAGTAGAAACATGTGGTTCTATTACCGAGTTTGACGATGTGCATACGGCAGAAAATAAACCGTCTATTGCCCTTTTCAGTCCTCGCCAAGATGAAACCGTTACACGAAGCTTTAACGTTTCGCTTTCAAGTTCGGCGCCACGAGGCATTCACCGTGTGGAGTACCGCATTAACGATGAAGTGTTCCACGTCGATAATAATCCATTCGGTTCATTTATTCGCTTGCCAAGCTATGTTTCGCAAGGGCAACAAACCCTTACCGTTGTGGTGTACGACGACGTCGATAATAGTTCGCAAGCAAGTATTCGAATCAACGTTTCAGAAGCGAGCGAATCAAGTAATGCGCGTATTACAAACCCATTCCGCAATCAAATCATTGATAGATCAAACCCAACGTATCAAATCGTTGTTGA
>CAYZYJ010000059.1:0-5220 GCA_964482565.1 uncultured Gammaproteobacteria bacterium | reverse complement strand
TGGTTCAGAAATTATTACGTTACCATGAGTATTCGAGTTCGGTAGAATCTGTATATACATTGCGACCGGTAGGAATGAATTCGACTCTCTTTGAATTTGTGGTAGATGGAATGATTGAAGAAGATGCAAATAATGACGGGGTAATTGACGAAACTGAAATTCCTGCGCATTTAGGCGAAGAGTACGACGCTGCGTGTTGCCCAGATTTAATCATGGCATTAAATGAACCGGGTGCAGATCGAGCTATTACGCACGATAAATGGGGTCATTGGATTTCTGGTTATGCTCCTGTGTATAACTCACGCGGAGAAGCAGTTGCCGTACTTGGAGTCGATATTTCGGTAGATCGTTTTTATGAACAGCGAAGAATTATTTTAGGATTACTTTTCGGAACCGTTGCTGTTGCCATTGCCTTAAGCGTCTTATTTGGATTTTGGGGATATATTATTTTCCGTTCGGAAAGCTTGGCAATCAATCGTGCGCTAGAATTGAGAGCAGGGGAATTGGAGCGAAAAGTACGAGAAAAAACGCAAGCAATGCGGCAATTTACTGCTATGTTGGTGCATGATTTGCGCGCGCCACTCACTGCAATGAAATGGAGCATTCAGCTTTTGCAAGAAAATAATGTTTCAAAAGAAGAGCGTGTAGAGATGTATCGCGATTTAGCTTCCGAAACGCAAAGCTTGGTAAAGCGCGTAAATGAAATGCTAGACGTTTCAAAAATTGATGCAGGTAAGTTTACGGTAAAAACAAAAAAGGGAGATATTGGTGGTATCGCACGTGAGGTTGTAAAGGACTTTACGATTTTGGCAAAAAAACGCGGGTTAGAACTCTCGCTTTTTGCGCAAGAAGAATTACCTAAAGCTGAAATTGATGCCGAAAAAATACAACAGGTTTTACAAAATCTTGTTTCAAATGCCATTAAATACACCGAATCTGGTTCGGTGCATGTGGCGGTTTTTCACGAAAAATCAACAAAATCACTACGTGTTGAAGTAAAAGATACGGGTATTGGGATTAGTCAAAATGATCAAAAGCATTTATTTATTCCTTTTTCTGCTCCAGCGACAGGTCAAAGTACTGGTGAAAAGGAATTAATAAGCACGGGGCTTGGGCTTGCAATTGTAAAAGGAATTATCGAAGCACATGGTGGAAGAGTAGGAGTGATTTCAAAAAAAGGAAAAGGAACCACCTTTTGGTTTGAAATTCCGCTCAGTTAGATTTGTGATTTGTGTTATAATTGAATGCGTATGGTGATGACCTCGGAACAATTATTCCAAGCGCTTGTTGACGGTGGGGGAATTTCGAAAGAACAGTTTTTAACGGCGAAAAATACACGCGAAGCAAAGTCGCTTGGCATTGATGCGGCAGTTGTTTCTGCTGGTTTTTTAAGCGAAAAACAAGTGGGTCAATTAATCGCGGATTGGTTTGAGGTTAAACATATTGATGTACAGTCGGCCGATATTCCGGCAACTCTTTTACAAAAAATTCCCGCAGAATTTGCAAAAAAAGCGTTTGTTTTACCAATTAAAGAAGATGATGAACGCATTTTAATCGCAACCGCCACGCCAACCGATGTTCAATTGCAGGCTTTGCTTGAAAAGTACGTTCGTAAACAAATTGAATTTGCGTATGCAACACCGCGCGAAATTGAATTGCAATTTTCTCTTTACGATCAAGACGTAAAAACCGCTTTTGAAAAATTATTACAGGCTGGAAATGTCGAATCGGGCGATACAACGATTCGTTTGGTAGATACGATTTTTAGTTATGCCTTAAGCGCCCACGTTTCCGACATTCACATTGAACCAGAAGATACCTATACCGTTATTCGTTTTCGTGTGGACGGTATTTTGCAAGATATTGCCGACTTGCCAAAGGTACAGCATGAAGGAATCATTACCCGTTTAAAAGTGCTTGCTCGACTTGCCACCGACGAACATCGAGCCGCTCAAGACGGTCGTATTGGTTATAAAGATTCAAAAGGGGAATCGGTTGATGTGCGTTTATCGATTGTACCAACCACCACAGGCGAAAAAGCTGTGATGCGTTTGCTTTCAGACAAAATGCAATCGTTTAGTTTGAAAGATTTAGGCATGAATGAACGTGATAATAAAACATTCCGTGAAATCATTAAAAAGCCATGGGGAATGATTTTGGTAACCGGTCCAACGGGAAGCGGAAAAACAACCACGCTTTATGCTGCGCTAAAACGCTTAAATAAACGTGAGGTGAATATTGCAACCATCGAAGATCCGGTGGAATACGAAATCGATGGCGTGAGTCAAATCCAGGTGAATACAAAAACGAATCTTACCTTTGCAAAAGGATTGCGTTCTATTGTGCGTCAAGACCCTGACATAATCATGGTCGGAGAAATCCGCGACAGCGAAACGGCCGACATTGCCGTAAACGCCGCAATGACGGGCCATTTAGTGCTATCCACCCTTCACACAAACGACGCTGCAACCACTTTTCCACGTTTGAAAGATATGGAAGTAGAAAACTTTTTGGTTTCTTCTACGGCGCTTGGAATTATCGCACAGCGACTCGTGCGAAAGATTTGCCTCAAATGCATTCATTCGGTTGAAATGAGTGAAAAAGAATTGGCGCTCATTAAGGCAAATCCACTCGTGGAAAAATATCTTCAACAAATTATTGGTTCAAAAAATCTTAAAAAAACACGATTATTTAAAGGAAAAGGTTGTGCCGTTTGCAAACATACAGGCTATTCAGGCAGAACGGGTGTATTTGAAGTATTAGAGGTAAGTGATGCCGTGCGTGTCGCAATTATGCAAAACGAAAACGCTGAAACGATTAAAAAAATTGCGGTGCAAGAAGGGATGGAATCAATGTTGCACGATGGGTTAGAGAAGGTAATTACCGGAATTACCACGCTTGAAGAAGTGATGCGCGTAACGCAAGAATAATATGAAAAAGGAGGATTTTCTCAAATTAGTAAATGTGGCGCAAAAAAAATCGGCTTCCGACATCCATTTGGTTGCAGGATTTTTGCCCTATTTGCGTATTAATGGATTGCTTTCGCCCGTTAAATTACCCGTGCTTTCGGTAGAGGGTATGGAAGAATTGTCGCGCCGATTACTCACGCACGATCAATTGACGATTCTAGAGGAAAAAGGCGATTTAGATTTTGGCTTGGTAGAAGGGAAATCGGTTATGCGAATAAACGCGCATAAACAGTTAACCGGTCTTGGAATGGCTATTCGTTTGATTCCGGAACGTATTCCAAGCGTCGAAGGACTTGCACTCGAACCAATCTTTTTTGAGTCAATTAAAGAACGTTCTGGATTGATTATCATTTCTGGTCCTGCTGGTGCTGGTAAATCCACCATGCTTGCGAGTTTGGTTCAGGAATTGAACCGCACGGAACGCTTGCATATCATCACGCTTGAAGATCCAATCGAATACCGCTTTCCAAAAGGGAAGAGTTTAATTGAACAGCGTCAATTGCATACTGACTTTGATTTATTTCAAAATGGTTTGCGTCATGCTTTACGGCAAGATCCAAACATTATTGTGGTTGGAGAAATGCGCGACCCAGAAACAATCGAATTAGCATTGACCGCTGCAGAAACCGGTCATTTGGTGATTGCAACCTTGCACGCGCCAAATACGGCCGAAGCAATTGAACGCATTGTAAACGTTTTTGAAGGTCCAAAACAACAACAAATTTTGGTGCAACTTTCTGCAAGTATTAAATTAATTGTTACGCAGATTTTGCTTCCAACGCGCGACGGGCAACGCATTGCTGCACGTGAATTGCTTATTGGCACATCTGGAATAAAAAACGCCATTCGGCAAAATAATCTTTCAAGTATTCGCTCTTCGGTTTCAACAGGGAAAAAGTATGGCATGCAATCCCTCGAACAAGCTGTTTCGGAACTAGAAAAACAAGAACTTATTTAATATGGCAAAAAAAATCGTCAAAAAAATCACGAAGAAACAAGTGATGCGCGAAGAGCGTTTGCCTTGGTATAAAACGGAAATTGGGGTTGGACGAGTAAAAATGGTCGATATTGCCATGCTTTCGAAACATTTGTCCGTTATGCTTGGTTCTGGTTTAACGGTTCCAGATGCCCTCGACGTTATTCACGACCAAGCGAGTGGAAAAGTGCGTGCCGTCATTGGTCGTGTCAACCGACGTGTGCATGGCGGTTCGGCATTTAGCGATGCGCTTTCATTTGAACGCAAAGTGTTTTCGCCGTCGTTTATTTCTGCTGTGCGTATTGGGGAAAATTCAGGAACACTCGATGCCAATTTAAGCCGCCTTTCCACTCAGCTTGAAAAAGATTTAACGCTTCGCCGAAACGTGCAATCGGCCATGATTTACCCGAGTGTGGTAATTACACTTGCGGCCGTTTTGGGATTTGCTGTGGCAATTTATGTTTTACCGCAAATCGCCGATATTTTTGAATCATTACGGGTTGAATTACCGCTTTCTACACGTATTTTAATTGCATTTGCACGATTCTTTGAACTTTACGGAATCATTACGGCAGGAGCATTGCTCTTCCTTGGTATATTCACCTATATTGGCGTGAAACAAAAATTCATGAAGCCATTCGTGGATTGGGTTGTGCTTGCTATGCCGATTGCTGGAAATTTTATGCACCTCGCAAATCGTGCGCGTTTCTGCCGAACGCTCAGCACCTTGCTTGAAAGTGGAACGCCAATCGAAGAAGCGCTTGAAATTACAAGTGAAGTGATGCAATCACATCAATATCAAAAATCAGCGGAATATTTATTGCGCGAAGTTGGTTCGGGCGCAGATTTGAGCAAAATCATTAAACGTTATCCACACCTCTACCCGCCAATTATTGAACGCATGGTAGCGGTTGGTGAGCAATCGGGAGGACTCGGAAAAACGCTTGCGTATTTGGCGGATTATTACGAAGAGCGTGTGCTTGTGATGTCGAAAAATCTTTCCGCTCTTATTGAACCGTTTTTATTGGTGCTTATTGGATTAGTTGTTGCTGGTCTTGCGGCATCTATTTTGACGCCTATTTATTCCGTCCTTTCTGGCGTTCAAGGTTAATATGCGCATTCTTGCTTCACGCCATGGATTCACCATTGTCGAACTGATTGTTGTGATTGCAATTGGCGCGATGTTAACGCTCATTGGTGCGTATTCGCTTTCCGCCATTAATACTCGTCCAGAATTACGCACGTATTCGGCCGATATAGTTGGTACACTCCGCC
>CAYZYJ010000058.1:0-5242 GCA_964482565.1 uncultured Gammaproteobacteria bacterium | reverse complement strand
CCCCATCGTTCTGGAGGAAATGATGACCATGAAAGCGCAACGACCCCCACCAGCTCCCCCCTGAGTTCAGGGGGAGGGACGATTTTCTAATATCCTTGAACAATAAGCCTATTATTGCTAAGCTCTACGTATTATGACATTAGTTCAAAAACGCAAAAAACTCATTCTTGGCGCCCTTCTATTGGCAATATTGGCACTTGTGATTTACGGCATTGTGGCGGCTACAATGCGTTATGAAGATGCGCATAAATACGACGGCCTAACCTTAACCGAAGAGGTGGAAATGGATGACGCAACACGCGAGCAAATTACGCGACGCATGGCGGTAACCCGTTCGGCAATCGATATTGCACGCAAAAATAATGAAGATCCGGATTTAAACCTGTATATGGTTTACGCATTCGATGCGAGTTTACTTGGTGATTTAGTTATTGCGCGCGAAACGTATGAAGAGTTTTTTGAATACAATGCCATTAATGGCGCAGCGTGGAGCAATTACGGGCGCATTTTAGCCAATATGGGTGATGATGAATTGGCGCTTAATGCCTTTGCTCAAGCAATTACCTTAGAACATAAAGAAGCCGATTACCGCAGTTCCTACGAATTGCTTCGCGAACGATTCGAAAAACATGCAGAAGCAAAAGCATTGCTAGAAGAAGCGGTGCAATATATTGGCCAAACGCCGTGGCTTATGGTGGCGCTTGGTGAATGGTATAGGGAACAGGGCGATTGCGCACAAGCGATTGCACATTACGAAGTTGCCGTTAGCTTGACCCCGGAAAACATAGGCATGCAACAAGATTTACACGCCCTTCGTACGACCTGCAATTAATCATGTATAATGAAACGCGTATGAAAAAACTCTGCGCGTTTTTGTTTTTTATGGCGGTGATTTCCGCTCCTGCCACCAGTCTTGCTCTTGTGCCCGAAGATCCGCTTTACGGCAATCAATGGTATTTACGCAAAATCAATGCACCGGGTGCGTGGGATATTACAACAGGTTCACGCAATGTGGTTATTGCCGTGCTCGACGCTGGGGTCGATATTGACCACGAAGATTTAGCAGGAAATATTTGGCAAAATTCTGGCGAAATTGCCGGTAATAATATTGACGACGACGGCAATGGATTCATCGACGACGTGCATGGTTGGGATTTTGTGCAGGGCTCTAATAATGTTTTGCCTGTTATTAATGGCGACACTGAATTCGATGCAGTTTCCCACGGTACGTTAATTGCTGGGTTGATTGGCGCGATTGGCAATAATACAACGGGTGTAACGGGCGTAAATTGGCGCGCGTCGATTATGCCGCTTCGCACATTAAATGAAGCAGGCGCTGGCACCTCGGCACAGGTTTCAAAAGCCATGCGTTATGCGGTCGATATGGGCGCAGACGTGATTAACTTGAGTTTCTCTGGGAATGAAAGCGATGTATTACTTCGCCAGGCCATGAAATACGCCTACGACAATGGCGTTGTGGTGGTGGCGGCCCTTGGAAATGATGGTAGAAATGTGAATACGTCACCTGTTTACCCTGGCTGTTATGGCACAGCAGAAGAAGATTGGGTGATTGGCGTTTCGGCAACCAACTTAAACGATGAGCGCGCAGAGTTTGCGAATTATGGTTCGAGTTGCACCGATCTTTCGGCACCGGGAGTAGATATTTTTGGGCTTTCGTATTTCGATGCGGTTGCGGGTTTCGATGAACCATACGAAGGCGGGTGGAATGGCACCAGTATGGCAGCGCCACTCGTTGCCGGTGTTGCAGGGTTACTCCGCGCCGCTTACCCCGATATCTCGCCACGCGACATTAAAACCGTTTTACAGCTTTCGGTTGATGCTTTGCCCGTAACGCCTGACCGCCAAGAAATGGGCGCAGGGCGATTAAATGCCGGGCGTGCGCTTGAAATCGGCAAAGAGTATTCACTTGCACATGCAGCAGTGCCAGGAGAAATTCGCTATGTAAAAAGCACAACGTCGCCTTCGGTTTACCGTATAACGGAAACGGGTGGAAGACGGGTTTTTATGGATACGAATAGCTTTTTTACGCATTCGTCATCATTTGCAGAAATCGAAGAGGTGAGCGCCGAAGTCCTCGCAACGTTTGCGCTTGAAGGGTTGATGTTGCCAAAGGCCGAAACCGTTCTTGTAAAAATTCAAAGCGATCCACGTGTTTACCGACTTTCCGAAAATATCTCCAATCCCTTTTCACCACTTTTGCGCGAAATTGCCTCGGAAGAAATCGCTGTGCAGCTATATGGCGTAGATTGGGCCGATTATGTGATTGATGTTGAACCAACGTTTTTTACCAAGTTCACCAAAGGAATCCCTGTAAATTCGCAAGAGAGCGTAAATACCAGTATAATGCTTAAAAGAAACCAATTAGTAGAACGTGCACAATAATATGGAACAAGAGAAAAAAACCGTTTTAGTAACCGGAGGAGCAGGATTTATTGGATCACATCTTTGTGAGGCATTGCTTAAAGAGGGGAATCGCGTGATTTGTATTGATGATTTTAGCACGGGCAATGTGCGCAATATCGACCCGTATTTGCGCAATCCCGATTTTCAGTTTTTGCGCCAAGACATCAACGAAGTATTCGACATTGAATCATTCCCAGAACTCGAACCGTTTAAAGTAAAGTTTTTAGGTATTCAAGAAATTTATCATTTGGCGGTACCAATGAGTATTAAATCATTCGATGCATACCGTGTTCAAACCGTGCGCGCTTCTTCGGTTGGAACGGCACAGATTTTAGAAATGGCGGTAAAGTATAAATCAAAAATCTTACTTGGGTCTTCGGCGGTTATTTACGGAAAACCAACGGCGGAAGTGAATGTTTTTAATGAACAATATCAAGGCGTGGTCGATCACCTGTCTGAACGCGCTTGTTACGATGAAGGCCGACGATTTGCCGAAACTCTTTTTAAAACCTATGCCGACGTATACGGAATCGACGCAAAAATTGCACGCATTTTTCGCACTTACGGGCCACGCATGTCGCTTTTTGATGCGCAATTGATTTCGGATTTCGTTACGCAAGCGCTCGCAAATGAACCGGTCGTGATTCACGGCGACGAATCGTTTACCACTTCGGTGATTTATGTCAGTGATGTGGTAACAGGAATGCTTAAATTAATGCGATCCCCGCAATCCATGAGTCCGCTTAATATTGGAAGCGACGCAAAGGAATCGGTGAAAGAAATTGCAGAGCGGATTATTGCTGCGGTTGGCTCGAAATCCGAAGTAACCTATGCAGAAAAATTAACCTTCCTTTCAGATTTAGGGTTGCCAGATTTAACCAAGGCAAAAGAACAAATGGGATGGATGCCGGTTGTGCGTTTAGAAGATGGTCTTGCAAAAACGATTGATTATATTCGCGCGAATCAAATTTTGCTTTCACAAGAATAGCGTTGATTAGCCAAAATGTAGGCTTGAGCAGATTTTTGCCCCGTGTTACAGTGGGTGAATATGAAAACGGTGGCGGTAATTCCAGCCTATAATGAAGAAGATACCATTGCAGACGCCGTGCGCGATGCTTTGGCGTATACCGATGCCGTAGTGGTAATTGACGACGCCTCAAGCGACGCAACGGGCGAAAAAGCGCTTCACGCTGGAGCTTTTTTATTGCGCCATGTGGTAAATCGAGGCCAAGGAGCGGCGCTTCAAACGGGCACGGATTTTGCCGTTTCAACCTTGCAAGCCGATATTATTGTGCATTTTGATGCAGATTTACAAATGCAAGGCAAAGAAATCCCGCAACTTATAAAATGCCTTTCAGAAAATAATGCCGATATTGTGCTTGGTTCAAGGTTTTTGGGGAAGGCAAGTAATATGCCTCTGTCGAGACGTTTAACGCTTCGGCTTGCCTGGGTTTTTACCGTTTTGGTTTCTGGCATTCGTGTGAGTGATACGCATAATGGATTTCGTGCATTAACGCGTAAAGCTGCGCAACAAATTCGGCTTCGTAGCGATCGCATGGCGCATGCGTCGGAATTGCTCGATTGCATTCGTATTCATAAATTGCACTTTGTGGAATGTCCGGTAACGATTCGCTATACTGAGCATTCGCTTAAAAAAGGCATGCGATTCACCGGAGGATTTACCGTTTTGAAAGATTATTTCAAATCCAAACTATTCTAATATGATTTATCAGTGGTTGCTCATCTTTTTTGCGGCTTTTGCCATTTTACTTACCTATAACCAATTCCGCCGCGAGCGCGTGAGTTTATATTGGTTGATTTCGTGGTCTATTTTATGGTTTGCCGTAATTGGTGTTGCCTTCGCGCCACAAGTCACCGATATTATTGCTGAACGGGTAGGCGTAGAAAAAGGAGCAGATTTAATTGTGTACACCGCCGTTGTGGTTTTTTGTTATGCCATGTACCGCGTTTTGGTTCGCCAAGAAGAAATGCAACGTGAAATTACACGACTCGTTCGCGAAATTGCAATTTTAGAAGCGAAAAAAGGACGAGAAAAAAACGTATGAAGCCGCGTATTGGAATTATTTATTTATGCCACGGCAGCGCGCATTATTTGCACGATGTTGTTGAGGCCTTCGCGCGCCTCACTTATGATAAGGAATTGATCACGCTGTATTTTGTACCAAATGGTTCGAACGATAATGTTGTTGAATTGATTCAGAGCGATGTTTTGCCTCGTTCCAAAAAGGATTTGCCAGAAGTTGTATTGCTGAACGACGGAGTGAATCGTGGCTTTGCGGGCGGGAATAATCAAGCCATTCAAGACGCCATGGCCCGAGGACTAGATTATGTTTTACTCAATAATGGCGATTTGCGTTTAGGCGAAGAATCCATTAGCGAAGTGGTGCAAGTAATGGAAAACGATGCACAAATTGCATCCGCGCAACCGCTTGTGCGTTACTGGAAGGAAGAAGAAAAAATCAATGTTGCAGGTGGCATTTTTCATATTGCGGGTTACGGTTATGCAAAAGATAATTTGTCGCTCATGAGTGAAAAATCGTATGAAGAAGTGGTAGATGTCGCTTATGCCTCTGGGTCAAGTGCAATGTATCGCCTTGAAGCGTTAAAAGAAGTGGGGGATTTAGAGGAAGGATTTTTTATGTATCACGAAGATTTAGAACTTGGACTTCGTTTGCGCATTCATGGTTGGCGAAACGTTTTGGTTTCAACGGCATTTGCTTTTCATGATTATGGATTTTCACGGAATCCGAAAAAGTTTGCTTGGACGGAATTGTATCGTTATGTGGTGGTATTAGCG
>CAYZYJ010000057.1:0-5283 GCA_964482565.1 uncultured Gammaproteobacteria bacterium | reverse complement strand
GCAACCGGCAAATCATGCGCGCGTGCAATTTCGCGCACCTGTGACTTTTCTAAGTCCCCAATCGGAAAAAGAGCATGCTTCAATTGTTCCTGTGAAAGTTGGCACAAAAAATAACTTTGATCTTTATTCGCATCAATGCCTGCCAAAAGCCTCACTATACCCGATTCATCATCAATCTTGGTGCGTGCATAGTGGCCAGTCGCAATAAATTCGCAGCCTAGTTTTTCTGCTTCACGGAGCAAAAAACCGAACTTCATATATTTATTACAAAGTACGTCTGGATTTGGTGTGCGTCCCGACTTGTATTCCGAAATCATGTACTCGTAAACGTTTTTACGATATTCATCTTCGTAATCAAAAGTATAAAACGGAATTCCTAATTGAGCAGCCACACGCATGGCATCGCGCCTTTCACTGCGCCAAGAACATTCAATTCCCTCTTGCCCATCACTCCAGTTTTTCATGAATGCGCCAATAACCTCGTAACCTGCCTCAAGCAAAAGTACAGCGGAAACGCTTGAATCAACTCCGCCGCTCATTCCAAGTAAAACTTTTGGCTTATTTTTCATAAGCGGTTACGTTAACATTTCAAACAAAATTATTCAAGTTCTTGTACTATATATAATACGTACATTCCGTAATATTATATTCATTAAATATTGTCTCTTCATTGCTTGCTAATGGGGCTTGTTTAAGTGTTTTCTTCAATTCAGTTAAATATGCGAATAAAGCTGGCCGATTTGTTGCACTTCCTCCACTATGATCATCAATCACAATAGCGAGTCTTCTCCCCTGTTCTTTTGCGATTGGTTCTAAATATGCTTTGAGTTTTACAACAAAGTCCTTTAAATTTAGGGCATTGGCGACATTTTCAATGGGATTTAGCCCACGAATTACGAGTAGCGGTGTGCCGTCTCTTGCCTTTGTTTGAATCAAAAAAGTTCCTCCGGTAATACGTTCATACTTTTCATTTCCTGGATTTTCTACAAAGGTGAGAAAGGTGAAATTTGGTAATGCCTGAATCATTGAAGGGTATTTGTTCGCCCAACAAGCATCTGACATATGACCAGAAAGTTCGGTTTTAAAGTCGCGTGAAGGAATGAATACGTAGTCTCGTGTTTTTCCGCTTGATTCTCGTGTGCCGTTCATGCGTCTTACTTCTTCCTGAATGGCAATGGTAGACGTTATTGATTGAAACTGTTTTTTTGTTTTTTCATCGGTAAAGTATTGGGCAAATGTTTCTTGATTCGTAATGTGGTCAACAAAATTTAAGATTGCGGTTGCTTCTGCCTCACTTGGTGCTTCGGGATTGGCGGGAGCGAATGATTGATTGCGGTAATGCGCGTCGTTTAAATGAAATGAAAGACCGAAAATCATTTTGCGTAATTGAGAATCGGCTCCAGGGATTTCTGCAACGCGAGAAAATAATTCTTGCATCGAAAAAGTAGTTTGTGATATTTGCAACTCTTTTAACCTCGCTTGTTGTGTTTCGAGATTTTTTATCGCAAATGGCGCTGACTTAATGTCTTTTTTATCAACGGCTTTTTCTGGATTTACTTGAACTTCTTTGTAGTAAGCGATGCGTTCACGTATTTTTTCTAATTCCTTCTCCGCTAATTGTGCAACTTCAATCAATAACTCTTTTGCAAATCCGCCTTCTTCATTTTCTTTCACTAAACGTTGTGCGGCTTGCAATTCTTTTGCTAGCACGGCAAATCGATCGAGAAAACCTTTAGAATACGTAAAATCGGCAGAAAGATCTTCTAGTGTTTCAATTTGAAGAATCTGACTTGGAACAAAGGTTGAATCGAGCTCCTTCGCTCCTTTTTCTATCGCTTTTTTGTAATTCAGAAGTAAATCAGAGAAAGAATTTTGATCGTGTTTACCCCATTCTGAACTCGTATAACGCACAAGTCCTTTTATAGAATCGCCGACAATTGAATTTTGTAATTGATTAAAAAGCTCTTGTTTTGGGTCAATATTAGTAAATAAAAATTCATGGCGAATGCGTCGCATTTTTCGTTCCAATTGCAATAATCCCGTTTCCCCAGTTTTTTCTATCCCCAATTCCGCCACTTCTCTTGATATTTTCCCATTATTCAGATCCGAAACCGCATAAAAAGAAGAAGTGCCTGCACTAGTACCAAAAATGCGCATAGTGCGTTCTAAAGCCCTGAGATCTGGGAGTTTAAAAATTATTGTAAGCTCAATAGCGAATTCTATTTTATTATTTTTTAGTGCTTGCCTGATTCCTATCTTCGCCGCATTCTGTGCTTCTTCCGATTGCAGAACAAAATTAGGGAACTGAAAAGTCTTGAGGAATTCATTGGCATTTGAGATTTCTCCAAGTTTTAAACAATATAACAATCTATTTTTTGCTGCATTCTGCACTTCTTCCGATTGCAGAACCGATTCTGGTAATGGGAAGGCTTCAAGGAGCTCAGTAACGAATGAAAGACTGTTATTGTTTATAATACGTATCAATTTCTCCTTTACAGCATTGTGCACAACTGTTTCAGGTAAAGGAAAAGCATTGAGGAATAAAGTAGCGCCTTGAATATCAAACTTCATTAGTAAACTCACCAAGTTCCTTTCTGCTAAATTTTGTACTTCCTCAGATTGTATGACTGACTCTGGTAATGAAAAGGCTTCAAGGAGTGTGGTTATACTTTTTAGATCTCCAAACTTCAGGCACCATATTAACCGTGCTTTCGTAGCGTCATGTATTTCTTTTGACTGTATAAATGAATCAGCAAAAGGAGAAATCCTAAGTAATTCTGCAGCAAATGAAATATCTCCTCTACTTAACTGATCTACCAACCGCGTTTTTGCCACATTCTGCACCTCATCTGATTGCAGAACCGACTCTGGAAATAGAGAGGTCTCTAGCAATTCGAGTATTTCATTTACATGTCCACCACCAAGTAATTGCAGGAATCCTGTTTTCGCCGCATTCTGTACCTCTTCCGATTGTAAGATTGACTCAGGCAGCGGAAATGCCTTAAGAAGCTCAGTGACATCTTTCGCATAGCCGTTAGTTAAAGCAAAAATAAATGAAGATTTCGCCGCATTCTGTACTTCTTCCGACTGCAAGAATGACTCAGGTAATGGGAATACCTCGAGACGTTCGGTGGCACTACCGGGACTTCCATCACGTAAAAAACTTATTATTTTATTTTTATTCAAATTCTCTCTAGCCTCACTTTCGGTGTTATTAATGCCTGGTTGTGTGGAATGTTCATTCTTTTCCATATCAATAATTATACATATTTCCGAGTAATTCTAATAGCAATCAAACGAAATTATTCAAGTTCTTGTGCCTCGTAACCACCCGCCTGAATACGCCAATATTCTTCGTAAAGCCCGCCTTTTGCAATTAATTGCTTATGTGTCCCTTGGTCTACAATGGTGCCTTTATCCATGACAAGAATCTTATGTGCACGCATGACGGTAGAAAGACGATGCGCAATAACAAGCGTTGTACGGTTTTTCATAACTTCTTCTAATGCTTCTTGCAAAGCAAATTCGGTTTTCGAATCAAGTGCGCTTGTTGCTTCGTCGAGTACAAGGATTGGTGGGTCTTCAAGGAAAACGCGGGCTAATGCAATACGTTGCTTTTCGCCACCTGAAAGTTTTACACCACGTTCACCAACGGTTGAATTGTAACCTTTTGGCAGTCGTGAAATGAATTCATGCGCTTGTGCGCGTTTCGCTGCGGCAACGATTTGCGCTTTAGTGGCATTTGGTTTTGCGAGTTTAATATTGTTTAAAATAGAATCGTGGAAAAGAAGATTTTCTTGCATCACAAATCCAACATTGCTTCGTACACTTTTCAAGGTCAAATCTCTTAAATCAAACCCGTCGATTTTAACCGCACCTTTTGTTGGATCTTGTAATCGTAACATCATTTTCGCTAAGGTTGATTTTCCAGCCCCTGATTCACCAACGATGGCAAATGTTTGGCCCAGAGAAAGATGAAAAGATACATTTTTCAAAACGCCTACTTTTTCTTTGTACGAGAAAGAAACATTTTCAAATTGCACCTCTCCATTTGCACGGCGCAAGGTAAATGCACCTGGCTTCTCTTGAATCTCAGGAACGACATCAAATAATTCACGGCACAATTCCATTTTCACGAAATCGCGTTGCAATTCAGGAAAGGTATTCACAATCCTTGAAACACTGCCGAAAATAAAGGACGTAAATCCAAGAAAGGTAATCATGGCACCAAGCGTAATCGATCCTTGAATCACGAGGTAAGTACCAACCGAAAAAATACCGAGTCGGCCAAGGGTATAAATAAAGCCATAGCCCGCTTCGGTTCCAGCCCAAATTAAATTGATGCGGTTTTGCAAATGAAATGTTTTCAAATATTGCACCGCAAAACTGGTAACACTTTTCTTTTCAAGCGAAAAGCTTTTTACGGTTGTATTGTTTAAAAACGCATCATGCGCATTGCCCATGATTTTTTCCCAAAGCCTACTTACCTTTTGCTGGCCAGGACGCGCATATTTCGCATTAATAAATCCAAGTAATACGATAAGAGGAATGGGGGCAAGTGTAACCAACATCATACGCCAATCAATCCAAAAGCCAACAATACTTGCAAATACCAGAGTGATTCCTCCGCCAATGAGTTCGCGTAGTGGCGAGGCAATAAGCGAAAAAAGACTATCCCAAGCACTAGAAAGTCGTTGTTGTAAATCCCCCGCTTTTCGATTCTCAACTTGTGCGGAATCAAAACTGAGAATACGGCGGTAAAGTTCACGGCCAAAATCGCCAACTATGGCATTGCCAACCCACCATGCAGAATACGAATAAAATGCATAAGCGAGAGAGGAGGCAAGGATTACTCCAAGCCAAATCAATAAAAGTGGAGAAATCGTCTTGAATGCATCGCCAACCAATTGTGGATTATCTACGAATGTTATGATGGCGTCGACAATTTTTCCGTAAAGGATTGGTTCGATAATAATGAGGGCGGAAAGAAAGGCAGAGCCAAGAACGAAAAGCGGAAAACGGTTGGCGTATACACGAAAAAATGGCCAAAGCATTTGCAATACTGGCTTAACAACGGCCTTTTTCTTTTCTTTACCTCCTCGCTTCAACATGGTGGGATTATACCATTCCTTACACAATTGACGAATACTTCGTTAACAGCTATTATCCTTCCTGTTACAACGCTCCCGGATCGTCTAACGGCAGGACACCAGGTTTTGGTCCTGGGTATCGGGGTTCGAATCCCTGTCCGGGAACCAAAAAATCTCCAGTTTATCTGGAGAT
>CAYZYJ010000056.1:0-5421 GCA_964482565.1 uncultured Gammaproteobacteria bacterium | reverse complement strand
CCTGAAGTTCGTGAACTTCAGGGCGGGCCCACGCGTCCGTGCCCGAGGCGCGAGATAACAGTCCCTCCTTAAAAAAGGAGGGATGACAGGCATGATGAATCACGCCTTTACTCAGCCTTGTCGCGTAATCGGGCGAGGTCTAGTTCTAAATTGCAACCAATTAACTTCACAAATTCTTCATCGTGGCTTACCACAATCATTGCGCCTTTAAATTCCTTTAACGCTTCAGCGATAACAGGTAAGTGACGGAAGTTTACGTGGTTTGTAGGCTCATCTAAAATAAGAAGTTGTGGCTTTAGCAAAACGAATCGCGCAAAAGAAAGCAATGCTTTTTGACCTTCCGACATCGAACCAATGGTATTTGCCAATACATCACCCTTCAATAAAAAGCGTGAAGCGGTTGCGTAAATCTTTTCTTTTTCATCCGCCTCCAACACTTCCTTTAGCGAATCGTAACCTGTTTGGTTAAAATCTAATCCACCAAAATCTTGGCGGTAATATCCAACCGTAATTTCTTCTGGAATAAATGCGCCTTCTTCTTGGCGTTTTGCTAATCGTTCCAAAAGTGTGGTTTTTCCAATTCCATTTGGTCCGGTGATTCGCAATTTATCGCCTTTGCGCAATTCCATTGTTGTATTGCAGTGAATCGGTGAACCGTTTTTCATAATCCCAACCGAAGAAATAACCACATGCGGTTTGGTAAAGTTTTCTGCTTCAATGGTAAACGAAGAAATGGTTTTGTCGTCTTCTTTTACGCGAACCATGCTATCTTCTGCTTCATCGATTTCATCTTTAAGTTTTGACGCGAGTTTACGCATTTTTCCTCCTTTATGCGCGAAGAAGTTTACTTTATCTTTACGGTCTTGAATGCTTTTTCGCAACTGAGCATTTTTACGTTGTTCCGCTTCTACACGCGCTTGAATCTTTTCGAGCACATCGTAATAGTCGCCAACGTATGAATCGATTTCTTTTGTTTGAGCGTCGAGGTAAATCACTCCATCGGTAAAGGTACTCAAAAAATCCTTATCGTGAGAAATAACGATAACGGTTTTTTCATACATCATCAAAAAGGCAATCAAGTGGCCAATGCCGTCGGCGTCCAAATTATTTGTCGGCTCGTCGAGCAATAAAAGGTCGGGTTTCTGAATAATCGCATGAGCAAGCAAAAGTCGCGCTTGCTGACCGCCAGAAAGTGAACGAATTTTTGCGTCATGTGGCAATGGGTAATTTACGACATCGAGCGCTTGGTCGATGAGTGCAGGAATATTGCGTGGCACTTCTTCAAAAGCGGTGGCAAAATACTCGGCAACGGTCATATCAAGAAAGGCACGATCCATTACTTGGCGGGCAATACCAACAACGGCACCAGGAGCGAGGTGAATCGTTCCTTTTGTAGGCGCTAATTCGCCGGTAATCAATTTAAACAACGTGGATTTTCCCGCGCCATTTTGACCCATCAAGGTCGTTTTCGAATTTTCACGAATCGAAAATGACGCCTCGTACATGAGAGGCTTTTTCTCTTCGTATTCATAGGTTACATCTTCAAAACGGAGGACAACATTATTGCTCATATTTTTTCAAATTTCGGGCGAATTATAGCAAAAATTCACGTTTCGTCAAACTTTTGCTAGTATAACGGCTTATGGCATTACCTTTGGTAGAAATCCAGCATATTCGTAAAAGTTACGGTCTCCAAGTGGTTTTGGAAGATGTGACCTTATTGATTTCAGAAGGCGATAAAATTGCGCTTATTGGACGCAATGGCGCAGGTAAAACAACGCTTGCTCGTATTTTAACGGCCGAAGAAGAGGCGGATGGCGGAGATTTTCGCTTTTACCCGCAAACACGTCTTGGCGTGATTAAGCAACACGAAGTTTTGCCAAGCGCTGGAACGGTACTTGAATATTTGGCGGTCAAAAGTGAAAAACCGGAATGGGAAATTGCAACCATGGCAAGTCGATTTGGATTGAAATCGGACTTTTTAGCCCAAATTCCTGCGGCACTTTCTGGCGGATACCAAATGCGCGTTAAAATTGTTGCCATGCTATTGCAAGAACCAAATTTGCTTTTACTCGACGAACCGGTCAATTATTTGGATTTGCAAACACTTTTGCTTTTGGAGCGATTTTTACAGTCGTGGAAGGGAAGTTTTGTGGTGATTGCGCATGACCGTGAATTTTTAGAACGAACTTGCGAAAAGACGATTGAAATCGAAAAAGGGAAGTCGTATACGTTTTCTGGTTCGGTGAGTGAGTATTTGGAATGGAAACGTGAACAAAAAGAATTTGCGGTAAAGACAAATAAAAAGCTTGCAAAACAAATTGCGCATCAACAATCCTTTGTGGACAGGTTTGGGGCGAAGGCGAGTTTAGCGTCGCGCGCGCAAAGTAAATCAAAACATATTGCAAAACTGAAACGTAAAATCGCCGATATTTCCGTTGATTTATCTTCGGCACGCATTCGTATTACTTGCCCTGAAACGCCGCAAGGTGTTGCCTTAAGTTTTAAGGAATTGGTTGTTGGGTATTCACACCAGCTGATTCAGCCAACCACGCTTGATTTTATGCGCGGGGAAAAAATCCTTATTGCAGGTGAAAACGGAAAAGGAAAAAGTACTTTGCTGAAAACCATTGCAGGCATTCATGCGCCACTTCACGGAAGTGCAAAGTGGTGGCATCGGGCTAATATCGGCTATTACGATCAATTTACGCATAAACAATTAAATGAAGAGGAAACGGTATTGAGTTACTTAACTCGCAAAGCTCCGTCGCAAAGTGCTGGCGAAAAGATTTTAATGATGGCTGGAAATTTTTTATTTTCTGGTGACGCCGTAGAAAAGCCTATTCGCGTGCTTTCTGGTGGCGAACGTGCGCGCCTTTGTTTGGCAGGGATTTTACTTGAAGAGCACAATGTTTTGCTACTCGACGAACCGACCAACCACCTAGATGTTGAAACGGCGGAATCATTAGCGTTAGCATTGAAAGAGTATAAAGGAACCGTGATTTTTATTTCTCACGCAAGAACATTTGCGCATGCGCTTGCCGAGAAAATCTACGAAATCAAAGGGGGAATATTCCGCCAATTTATGGGAAGGTATGATGATTACGTTGAAGAACTCGAGCATGATTCACTAGAAGAACAGGTGGAAGTTAAGGTGAAAAAAGTAACGAGCGTGAATAGGGAAGAACGGGCACTTGTGCAGGCGCAAATTCGTGAAGCACAACGATCGCAAGTGAAAACGCAAAAACGCATAGAAGAAGCCGAACATGAAAAAAGCAGAATCTTAGAGTACTTCTTCAATAATCAAGAAGATTATGCGCCAGAAAAAGCGATTCGCCTTTCCGAATTGAATACGGAATTGAGCGCACTCGAAGATACATGGCTAAAACAAGAAGAAACGATTCAGCGATTACGCGCCGAGTAACAAAAAATCCCGCATTGAAGCGGGATTTTTTTACTAAGCGTGTGACGCTTCGCGATGATTTCGACGCGGTTTAAAAGCCCCGCGACTATTTCCATTGCCACGACCTCCTTGGAAGCCACGGTTTTTATTTCCAAATGGTTTACGTCCGCCACCATTTCCACCAAATGAACGATTACGTTCAAAAGGCTTTGGTACGAATTCTTCCACTGGGTTTTCTGAATAATAATCGTGTGGCAATTCCGGCGTTTGCGTAATACGCAAGACGGTTCGGATTAAGCGTTCGATCATTTTTACGTCACGTCGCTGATCAGGTGAAGCAAATGAAATTGCTTTTCCTGTTTTACCAGCACGACCGGTACGACCGATGCGGTGAACGTAATCCTCTTTTTGATCCGGTAGGTCAAAGTTAATCACAAGTGAAATATCTTTGACGTCGATTCCTCGAGCCGCGATATCGGTTGCTACAAGTACGCGGTATTTGCCTGATTTGAAACCTTCTAGTGCATGGCGACGTTGTGCAAGCGTACGGTTCGAGTGAATTTCTGCGGAGTGATGGCCCATTTTGCGTACTTCAGCGGCGATTTTTTTTGCGCCATACTTTGTGCGTGAAAATACGAGGACAGTTCCTGTATGTTCATTGAGCAATTGAGCCAAGAGATTGATTTTTAATTTGTTTGGAACGAAGAAAACTTCCTGATCTACACGTTCCGCTGCAGTTCCTGCTGGTGCGACTTCAATACGAAGCGGTTGCTTCATGTATTGGTGTGCAATTTTTTCAATACCTGGTGGCATTGTTGCAGAGAACAACAAGGTTTGATGTTCCTTTGGAATAGCGGATAAAATCGCTTGAATCTGTGGTTCGAATCCCATGTCTAGCATGCGATCCGCTTCGTCTAACACGAGAACGGTTACATTTTTGAGAGAAAGCATTTTCTGCTCAAGATGATCGTTCAAGCGTCCTGGGGTAGCAACAATAACATGTGGATTGCGACGAACTTGCTGAATCTGACGATCCATATTCGCACCACCAATCAATACGGCGGTTTTCAATCCAAAAGCACGTCCAACTTTTTGTAATTCTTCGTCAACCTGAATCGCGAGTTCGCGAGTCGGTAAAATGACAAGCCCCATACCATCCGTTTCCGAAATGCGTTGAAGCATTGGAATCGAAAAGGCCATGGTTTTACCTGTTCCTGTTTGGGCAATACCGATCATGTCTTCGCCTCGTATGGCAACTGGGATCGATTTTTGCTGAATTGGAGTAGGTGTCGTGTATCCTCGCGTAGCGAGATGTTTTAAAAGGGTTGGTTTAATACCAAGACCTTCAAAAGAATTCGGTGTCGTTTCTGTTTGCATAATTTTTATGTGACCCTTCAATCGGTTCACATTATGCAAACGATTCGAGTCAGTCCCGTAGGACGAATTAAGGCCAAAGTATATGCTACAAAACGAAATAAGTCAATAGCATACCAGAAATATTTTGCTAATATTAGCTAATTTCAAGCAGTTTTCCTGTGTAATTTTGCCCGTTAATTTGGTAAATAAACGAGTCATTTTGTGCTTTTCCGATGAGTGCAGAGCCAAGTGGAGAGGCATAAGAAATGCGTCCTTGTTGAGGGGAAGATTCTAAAGAACCAACAATTTCATAGGTAAAAGTGCCGGAATCAAGGGCGATTTTAACCGTTGTACCAATTTGAGCTGTTTTTGAACCGCTCGATTGATCGATTTTGACCACGTGCTTTAACCGTTCTTCAAGCGTGAATAATCGGCTTTGCATGGAACGCAACTTGGATTTAGCGATTTGATATCCTGCATTTTCTGACAAATCTCCCATTTCACGCGTTGCAATCAATTCTTCACGAATGGCAGGAATATCCCGTTTTATGGCATCAATCGTGCGTATTAGCTTTTCAATGCCACTTTTTGTGAGGTAAATTGGTTCATCGCCTTGAAGTAAAAGGCGATCTTGTTCCGATTTTCGTTTTGGAATCCGCATA
>CAYZYJ010000055.1:0-5440 GCA_964482565.1 uncultured Gammaproteobacteria bacterium | reverse complement strand
GCAGAAGTACAATGGAGAAGTCTGGAAGCTGGCAAATCGCCCTGCACCAGCGACCAAGCCCGTCGTCAAGACGGAACCGGTTGACTCCACCCGCCGTGCCCGCATGCGCGAAGGTGGCTTCTACGAACACGCTCTTGTCGTGCACGCTCAAACGAGCACGACGACTTACCGCAACTAGCCTGTAAAGGCTCTCAGCCCCGCCGCACCATGTGTGGCGGGGCTCTTCATTTACAAAAAAGCGTTTTTTTGCTATATTCCAAACGCTTTTGGAAGCTGGATGATTGCTTGCTTTGCCTTACGGTAAAGAAAGAGGAAAGTCCGAACACCCGTTTATTAGCAATAATAATCGAAAAGGAATGTCGCTAACGGCGACCAAGATATAATCTCACTTGTGAGAAAAACTTAGGGAAAGTACCACAGAGACAATACTAGCCCACCTTCGCTCCTCGGAGCTTCGTCGGGGTGAAACGTGAAAAGTATGATGGTGTCGTTTACGGCTACATTATTCGACCTATGGCAACATAGAGTCGTGGCAAACCCATTCCGGTGCAAGAGCAAATTTGGTAGCTCGCTCGAGTCTGTAAGCAATTACAGGCCTAGATAGATAATCATCACGGAACGAATCTTCTCTTTACAGGATGTATTTTCGTTGCGTGGGCAGTTCAGCTCGAGAAACGTACTTTAACGTACGGTGAACGAGTGAACGGGCGCCCACAAGACGAAAAGACGCGTGTAAAGAGAAGATTCCGCACAGAATTCGGCTTATAGGCTTCCTGAAGCACATTAAACCCCCGCCACTAGCGCGGGGATTTAATTTAGGTTAAGCTCTTTCCAATCGCTTATGAAACGCTTTTCCCTTGTATTTACTGGCCTTCGTTTGCCACTCGACTACCTTACCCTCTTTTTTGCTGGCCTCTTGGCTTATGCTTTGCGTTTTTTAGAAATCTTCACGTCGGTGCGCCCCGTTACCTTTGATTTAAGCCTCGGGGAATATATTCGCATTCTTTTACCGCTCCTTTTTGTTGTCATTCCTATTTTCGCTCTTTCCGGCCTTTATACGTCGCGTCGCATTCCGCTCCTTGCTGAATTAACACGCATCACTCTTGCTGTTTCTACTGCCGTCGCTGTTGTGCTCGCTATCGCGTTTTTTTCGCGTGAATTATTTGATTCACGATTTATTTTTGTGAGCGCTTGGGCCTTGGCAATCATTTTTATTGCCATCGAGCGCCTTTCATTGCGACTCATTGAGCGTTTTTTACTCGCACGGCATATTGGCGTGCAATCCATCGTTATTATTGGAAAAACGCCCTCTTCAGAAGAATTAACCCAATTTTTCCGCAAATACCCAGGCTATGGTTGGCGCATTGTGGCGAATTATCGAGAATTCAACAAAGAAACGCGTAAGCGATTACAAGAATTAAAAGCGCGCCAAGAACTCACAAGCATCTTAATCGTAGACGATTCTTTCGATCGCCGTGCGATGGCGGAAATGAAAGCGTTTTCAGATATTGAGCATTTACAATTCCTTTACGTAGCAGAATTAGTTCCCGGTGCCGTAACCCAACCGATTATTCACATGTTTTCCGGCATTCCAATTGTGGAAGTGCCAAAAACACCCCTCGACGGATGGGGAGCAATTTATAAACGACTCTTCGACATTCTTATTTCAAGCTTATTGATTTTACTCTCCTTCCCCATTCAACTCACAACGGCGATTGCATTAATACTTGAAAAACAGGGAGGCATTCTTTTTCGCCAAGACCGCATTGGCCAATACGGAAAAAACTTCGGCTATTTTAAATTCCGTTCCATGATTAAAAACGCCCACGATTTTCGTAAAGATGAAGCATTTTTGCGCGCGCATCACAATACACGGCAGAATTCTCCCATGCTCAAAATCAAAAACGATCCGCGTGTCACAAAAGTCGGCAAATTTATTCGTGCCTTTAGCATCGATGAGATTCCTGAATTTTACCTTGTCTTCCTAGGGAAAATG
This sequence comes from uncultured Gammaproteobacteria bacterium, assembly GCA_964482565.1. Lineage (GTDB taxonomy): Bacteria > Patescibacteriota > Patescibacteriia > UBA9934 > UBA9934 > CAYFMS01. The sequence continues at coordinate 3,444 of CAYZYJ010000055.1, read as the reverse complement.
AGTTTGGTCGGGCCACGTCCGCATTTGCCAGAAGAAGTTGCACGCTATAAACCAGAACATAAACGCGTCCTCGCCATCAAACCTGGAATCACAGGATTAGCACAAGTCAGCGGTCGTGCTTCCCTTTCCTTTGACGAAGAAGTGCGCCTCGACATGCACTATATCGAAAACTGGAGTCCGTGGTTGGATTTGGTTATCTTACTTAAAACACCATTCGTGGTTCTTTTTGCCGACGGTGACGGAAATTCCCGCTTACGTTGACACTGCTATTATTGCCACGTAGTCTAGCCTTATATGCGCATAGCCCTTATTCACGACCATCTTGTTCAATTCGGAGGCGCCGAACGCGTTTTGGAAGTCATGCAATCCATGTGGCCAGAAGCTCCAACATTCACCTTGCTTTACGATAAACAAAAAATGGGTAAAACCTTTGGAAACCGCGATATTCGCCCGTCATTTTTGCAATATTACCCATTTTCTCACCGCAATCCACGCTGGTTTTTGCCCCTCATGCCAACCGCCACAGAATCGTATGATTTAACGGAATTCGATGTCGTTATTTCAAGCTCAAGCGCTTTTGCAAAAGGCGTCATAACTCGACCAGAAACCTTACATATTTGTTATTGCCATACGCCAACCCGTTATTTATGGACCGATACGCATAGCTATGTAGAAGGATTGCATTTACCAAAATTCATTAAACACTTTTTACCATACGCCCTCACCCCACTGCGCATGTGGGATAAACTTGCGGCCGACCGCGTGGATTATTTCCTCGCAAATGCCTTTACGGTAAAACATCGCATCGCCTCGTACTACAATAAAGATAGTACCGTTTTGTATCCGCCCGTTGATACGTCATCTTTTAGCATTAGCACAAAGCCTAAGAAATATTTTTTGATTGGCGGAAGATTGGTTGATTATAAGCGATACGATTTAGTGATTGAAGCGTTTAATAAATTAGGATTGCCCCTTGTGGTTTTTGGTTCGGGGCCCATGGAAAAGACGCTGAAAAAAATGGCACAAAAAAATATCACCTTCATGGGCGCCGTTTCAGACGAAAAACGCGTTGAATTATTTGAAGGATGTATTGCCTTTTTGCATCCGCATGAAGAAGATTTTGGCATAACGACCGTAGAGGCGATGGCAGCAGGTAGGCCCGTTATTGCTTTGCGTAAAGGTGGCGCAACCGAAACCGTTATTGATGGCGTAACAGGCATGTTTTTTGATAAGCAAGAATGGGAAGAATTAGCAGCAACGGTTTTGCAATTCGATGAAAAGCGGTTTGACCCGAAAATCATTCGTAAACATGCCGAGCAATTTTCTACGGAACGTTTCCGTAAAGAATTGGGGGCGTTTGTGGCAAATGCATTTGCAAAACATGCCAGGGAAAAACTTGGCCGCGCTTAATTATGTTGCGCATTGCGGTCGATATACGTCATCTTGCCACACCGCTTCATACAGGTGTTGCGCAATACACGATTTCGCTTTTGCATGCGCTTATTCCGCTCGCGCCGCATATTCACTTTACCTTGTTTTCTTCTGGTAAATTAGCAGTGCGTGAGCATGTTCCTGTATTTCCTTACGAAAATTGCACACATATCCATCTTCAAACGTCTAATCGATTGCTTGCCTTCCGTTCCCTTTTTTCGCCCAAATTTGCACTTGAACAATTGCTCCCTCACGAAATCGATGCGTGGTTTTTTCCAAACCTCAACTTTATTCGCACCAATAAACCCTATACGCTCACCATCCACGACGTTAGTTTTGCCTTATTTCCACACTTTTTTACACTCAAACAACGGCTTTGGCACACGCTTGTAAAACCAGAACGATTATTTACGCACGCTTCACACCTTTTTGCGGTTTCCAAAAATACCAAAACCGATGCTGTCCAATTATTTAATATTCCAGGAGCAAAAATCAGCGTGACCTATCTTGGCATTCCTCCTGCAATTCTTGTAGAACAACCAAACAATCATCCTGAACGTTTAGCGCAACTCGGCATCACTTTTCCCTATTTCCTTACGCTATCTTCATTTGAGCCGCGTAAAAATCTTTTGCGTTTAATTCTTGCCTATAATCATTTTCGTCGTACCACACAAAGCAATACTCCACCGCATTTAGTATTAGCAGGTGGTGGTGGGTGGAAAGAAAAACCGCTTCAGAAACTCATCGCTTCTTCGCCGTATAAAAATGATATTCATCTTTTACGTCGTTTTTTGGAATCAGACAAACCACTACTCTATAAAAACGCGGTCGCCTTTTTATTCCCATCAATTTACGAAGGATTTGGATTGCCGCCACTTGAAGCGCTTGCTTGCGGTACACCCATTATTGTTTCGCAAACGTCGTCGCTCCCTGAACTCTTTGGCGAAAAGGCAATGCTCATCAATCCCCTCGCCCCACACGATTTCGCCTTTGCCATGGAACAAATGTTAAACCCACAAATCCGTGAACGATACCAAAAATCAAGCGATGCGATACGCCAAACATTCACCTTTCATAAAACCGCACAAGAAACGCTCGCCGTCTTAAATACCTTTTCACCTACTCCAAACAATTCATGATTTTTGTGTTATAATACGAGCATGAAGATAGGGATTGATGCTCGATTTTACGGTCCACGAGTGGGAGGCGGCGGAATCGGGCGCTATGTTTCGGAACTCATCCAACATCTTCAGAAAATAGATACCGTAAATGAATATGTGATTTTTCTCAAAAAAGAGAATTTTCACGAATGTGTCATTTCAAATCCGAACTTTTACAAAAAGTTGGTAGATGTGCATTGGTATGGCTGGCAAGAACAGCGCAGAATGCCACGCGAAATTCGTCTTGCAGGAGTTGATTTTATGCATTATCCGCATTGGAATATTCCGCTTTTTTCTCGTATTCCTTTTCTTGTTACCGTGCATGATTTAATTCTCCTCGAAGACCGATTTTCGGCTCGTTCCACAACGAAAAATCCGTTTCTGCATGGATTCAAATTTGCCGCATTCCGATTCATTTTGGAAAATGCTATTCACCGTAGCCGGCATATTTTAACCGTTTCGGAATACAGCAAAAAATCGATTCTTGGACATTTCGGCATTACGCCAAAAAAAGTATCGGTTGTATTGAATGGGCTCTCGGCACACCCAAAAGGCAATACCGTAAGCCTTACACGACTTGGTGTATACGAACCGTATTTCCTTTATGTTGGAAATAGTTATCCGCATAAAAACCTTGGAGTAATGGTGGAAGCGTTCGCCAAAATCATGAAGGAGTTTCCGCATACGCAACTTGTTTTGGCGGGAAAAAGAGATGCGTTTTCGCGGATGCTTGAAAACTTTGCAACGTCACTTGGCGTAACGGCAGAAAAAATACGTTTTATCGATACGCCAAAAGATGACTTGCTTCACGCCCTTTACGAACATGCTCTTGCCTTCATTTACCCTTCTCGCA
>CAYZYJ010000054.1:0-5534 GCA_964482565.1 uncultured Gammaproteobacteria bacterium | reverse complement strand
TAGAAAAAGACCAAGCGCACATCGCAAGACCTGACCCCAATTATTAAGCGAGCGTATTCCAATCTGTTGCGTGCTGGTAAGCAGCTGCCGCATTCATGACGGCGAAATCGTCACCTGGTTTACCCATGATTTGCAATCCAACCGGTAAATCATTCACAAAACCACAAGGAACTGAAATCGCTGGGATTCCCATAATATTTGCGCCCGTTGTGTAAATATCTGAAAGATACATTGCAATTGGATCTGCAAACTTTTCATCTAAATTCCACGCAACCGAAGGCGAAGTTGGTGCCAAAATCACATCAATCGTTTTCATCACTTCCATAAATTCATGGTACATGCCATTTTTTACTGCTAATGCTTTTTTGTAATAAGCGTCGTAATAGCCAGCCGAAAGAATAAAGGCGCCAAGCATAATGCGTCGTTTCACTTCTTTTCCAAATCCACTTTGACGCGCTTCCAAATAACTTTCCTTCAAATTTCCAGGCGCACGATTTGCATAACGCATACCATCAAACCGAGCCAAATTTGAACTCGCCTCGGCCGGTTGAATAATGTAATACGCGGGCAATGCATAAGGCGCGAGCGATAAATCAACCTCCACAATTTCCGCACCTTGCTCTTTCAATACCTGAATCGCTGCCTCTACGGTTTTTTTGATTTCTGGGTCTAAACCGCCATCAAAAAACGATTTTGGCACGCCGAGCTTTTTGCCTTTTACCGAAGGATTCATTAACTCTGCAACGGTCGAAGCACCGAAATCAATCGTTGTCGCATCGTTTTCATCCTTCCCTTCAATCACTTCTAAAATAAGTGCCGCATCTTCTACCGTATGCGCTAGCGGGCCAATTTGATCTAAACTCGATGCAAGCGCAATCAAACCATGACGAGAAACACGACCATAACTTGGTTTCATACCAACGATTCCGCAAAGCGATGCTGGCTGACGAATCGATCCTCCTGTGTCGGAACCAAGAGCGACAGGAACCATGCCACTCGCTACCGCTGCTGCCGAACCTCCACTTGAACCGCCCGGTACTTTTGTTGCATCCCAAGGATTACGTGTTTTCGCAAATGCCGACGTTTCCGTACTTGAACCCATGGCAAATTCATCCATATTCAAACGACCAACCACAATAGCACCAGCATCAATCAACCGTTTTACCGCGGTTGCCGTATAAGGCGAAACCCATCCTTCTAACATGCGTGAAGAACAACTCGCCACATGGCCGGCATAACACATATTATCTTTCACACCAATCGGAACGCCTGCTAAACGTGGTAATTCCTCGCCGGCTGCTTTCATGGCATCAATCTTTTTTGCCGCTTCTAACGCTTCATCTTTATACACTTCTAAAAATGCAGCAATTTCACCGTTCTTTTCATCTATCACATTCAAATAATGAGTAATTACTTCGGTGGCGGTTATTTTTCCATCGCGAATTGCATCGCGGATTTCCATGGCGGTTTTCATCATATTATTCAAAAATAGCTGGTACTTCTAATGCATCACCTTTCTTTTTTGGGAATCCTGCAATAATTGCTTGGCGTTCTGATTCATCTGCAATCACCGAATCCGGACGGAATACATTTTGTTCTTCGGTTAAATACGCCTTTGCATCGAGGTTTGATGTGTCTACTTCTTGCAATTTTGAAATATAATCCAAAATGGACGGTAAACTTTCTTGAAGTTCTGCTTTTTCTTCTTCCGTAACTCGCAACATAGAGAGTTTTGCGAGCGTATCGATATCAAATTCATGTTTTGCCATAGTCGTTTTTCAGATTACAACATACTCGATAATTGCTCCTCCGACAAGACAGGCACGCCAAGTTCGTGGGCTTTTTCGATTTTACTACCAGGTGATTCCCCTGCTACCACGAAATCCGTCTTTTTACTGACCGAACCAGCGACTTTTCCGCCCGCCAAACGAATCTTTTCCTTTGCTTCTTCACGCGATAAATTAGCGAAGGTTCCTGTAATAACGAAGGTTTTTCCTGCTAATGTTTGCGTGCGCTTTGGAGGTAATTGAATTGTGATTCCGGATTGCAAAAAATCTTCCACTAATTTTTTGCCTTTTTCTGAATCAAAAAACGCTAAAACCGCATCCGCTACCACTTCCCCAATATCTGGCACGTTAAGAAGCTGATGTTTTTTTGCGAGCATAAGTGAGTCTAAACTGCCGAAATGCTCAGCGAGGGCAAAAGCGGTTTCTTCCCCGATATGTGGAATCGAAAGCGCAACCAAAAAATGTCGTAATTGGATTTCTTTCTTGCGTTCGATTTCTTCGATCAATTTTACCGCCGACAATTCCCCAAATCCTTCAAGGGCAGCAATTTCATCTTTTTTCAAACGGAAAATATCGGCTGGCGTTTGCAAAAATCCTTCTTGAATAAACCGCTCAATGGATTTATCACCAAGACCCATAATGTCGAATGCGCGTGCTGCGTGCAAAATGCGTTCCTTTTCCATGGAAAAACAATTCGGATTTGTGCAAAACACATCCACCTGCCCTTCACGCTTTTGTAAGTCTGATTCACAAACCGGGCAAACACTCGGCGCTTGAATCGCCGTTTCATTTCCATCCCGCAAATCCGTTAAAACACTCGTGATTTTTGGAATGATGTCGCCAGCCTTTGTGAGGATTACCGTGTCCCCAATTTTTAATCCGAGTCTTTCGATTTCATCTTGATTATGCAAAGTTGCGTGCATAACCGTCGTTCCTGCAATAAAAACCGGTTCAACATTTGCAACAGGCGTTAACTTTCCTGTTCGGCCAACAAACCATTCTACGCTAAGTACTCGCGTCGTTACTTCTTCTGGCGGAAATTTATAAGCAACAATACCACGCGGCGTTTTTCCAACCACACCTAAATCTTCATAAATCGCATGGCTATTAACTCTTACCACCAAACCATCAATCCAAAATGGAATCTTTTCTCGATCCTTCAACATTTTTTTATACCCAGCCTCAACGCTCTCTGTATTACTCGCATAAAACCCCGGCGCTGTGGAAAACCCGAGCATTTGAAGCAAAGCCATGGTTTCGGCTTGTGATTCTTGGCCGATGATTTCTAAATGCCAAGCGCTGAAACGTAATGGACGAGCAGCAGCGATCGCCGGGTCGAGCTGGCGAATACTTCCTGCGGAAACATTTCTTGGATTCGCAAAAACCGCTTCCCCTTGCTTCTTTCGCGCTGCATTCATGCGAGAAAAATCATCTTTGCGCATATACACTTCGCCCCGAATTTCAAGAAGTGTATTTTTCTCTAATCGTTCTTTTACACTTATTGCATCAGGAAATTGCGTAAAAAACGCTTGCCATTCTTGCTCGCTTGGGACGCGTAATGTGAGTGGAATAGATTCGATGGTGCGAATATTATGCGTTACGTCTTCCCCGATTTTACCGTCGCCGCGTGTTGCACCTGTTTTTAGCACGCCATTTTCATATGTTAAAGAAACGGCCAGTCCATCAATTTTGGTCATGCAATACCAATCAGGGATACGCACATTTCCTGCACGTTCAATTTTCTCTACCCACTTTTTCAATTCATCCTGATTAAAAACATCTTCCATGGAAAGCATGGCTCGACGATGTTTTACTTTTTTGAATCCTGGTAAAGGTTCACCCGCCACACGCTGGGTTGGTGAATTTGGGGTAATAAGTTCAGGAAATTGTTCTTCGAGGGCGTAAAGCTCGTGTTTGAGGGAATCAAGCGCGGATTCAGAGAGTTCCGGAGCATCTTTTACATGGTAAAGGTACCGGTGGTAATTGATAAGTTCACGTAATTTTACGATGCGTTGTGAGGCGGTTGTAATATCCATATCGAGAGTAGTATATCAAAATCTATAAAAAACTGCCCGTCCTTCGGAGTGAAGGACGGGCTGCGTCGGTCGTGGCCGACGGCGAGCAGGTGCTACTGAAGGTCGGAGATAGCGATCGAACCGCAGCTAAGACCTTCCACCATCACCGAGGTCAGCAAACCTTGTTGATTGTGGAAAAGGCGGATTTTAACATCCGCCCATTTCGTGTAGAGGTCCAAGGGCATCTCTTGCATGATGGCGTCTTTTACAGCGTCGTCGCTCTTGCCTTTGCCGGACTCAGTACGGAACGGCCGTACAGCACGACGAATGAAGTTGGTCGCGACCTCACGATCGTGAACCACGATTTTCTCACCTTCAATCAACAAAAAGTTCGTAGCAGGTTGCATTTCTTAGCTCCTCCTCTGAGCCGTATAAATAATAGCAAATTTCGCTCATTTCTGCAAATAAAACAATTGACAATTCCCTCTTTTTGTGCTATTTTCAGCCCTGTTCTTTTCAAGGATATATGTACTCGCTGATGGTACGAGACAAGTATTTTGCAGAGCTTTTTAAGCTGTTCAGAATACTTGCCTCGTACGCGAGGCTAGTTGTCGGTCCCGAGCATCTCGGGCATTCAGATCAATAAGAGGTGGATGATGATCGAACAAATCACGTCTGGTCAGAAGCGTCAAATCAAGGGGTTCGGCGAGATCGCCTTCGAGGCGGTGCTCGACGAGCTCGGCCTCAGCAAGGAGGCAGCTCAGCGAATCGTGAAGAACGGGAAGCACTGCCAGGAGTTGCTCAAGGAGCACTTCCGGTCAATGCTCACCGAGCTCGCGTCCCCGCAGGAGTTCGCCGACGAGGAGGTGGAGTCGAGCTACGGGTACCTCTCGGGGTACCGCAACCCCCGTTCGGTCACCGAGCAGGCGAATTGGCTGCGCGAGCTCTTCCCGGGCATCGGCTACGCCAATGAGGCGCTGGCGAACCTCCCGGTACCGAAGGGTGCCGAGGGCAAGTTCGTCATCCCGCGCTGGCAGAAGGTCGCCGGCACGTACGGCGAGGCGGTACAGATCGTGCTCGGCGCGCTCCGGGTGGCCTACGGCAAGAAGTTCGTCAACTACATCGAGGGCAAGCTCGACGCGAAGTACCTGCGTGAGGGCGCCGCGAAGAAGGCTGCATTCCGGAAGCTCGGCGACGAGCAGAAGGACTTCGACCTCCTCGTGGTCGATGGACAGTTCGGCTTCCTTCACCGGGGTCGTTCCGTTCGTCGCGCCCGCGTCGTGATGCAGGACGGCGGACAATTCGGGTTCGGAGCCTTCGAGAATGGCATCATGCTCCTCATGCACCGCGATCGCCTTCAACACCTCGACGACCTGTGGATCGACTGCGCGGGCGACGAGTACTCGTACGAGGCCAGTGGCCAGTTCCCGCGCGCGCCGATCTTCCGCTTCGGCGGCGGCGTTCTCGAGTTCGACACGAACGACATTGCCGACGTGAGCGGCATCTGCGGGTCATCCTCCGGGTTCTCTTCGCAGAAGGTTTGATTCCTGCAAGCCTTCAAGGGCCGCTCACAATTTGTGAGCGGCCCTACTTTTTTTTGTTTTCGTTCGCAATGACGCAAAGAGCGCAAAGACCCCCTCCGGCTCCCCCATGCCTGGGGGAGAGTCGATTTTTCGTGCCTCGGGCACGGACGCGCGGGCCCGGCAAGCAAATCGGGGTGCGACCGGTTCCT
>CAYZYJ010000053.1:0-5768 GCA_964482565.1 uncultured Gammaproteobacteria bacterium | reverse complement strand
TTGGTGGACCTTGTGGGATTCGAACCCACGACCCCCTGCTTGCAAAGCAGGTGCTCTAGCCAACTGAGCTAAAGGCCCTCGATTGAGAACACAAGGATATTACAAAAATGGAGCTTTTGTGTCAAGCAAAGATTTCCACTATACTGCTGTTATATGCGACCACTTTTTTTCTTTGTTTTTCTTACCCTTTTTGTCTTCATTGCCCCTTCGCAAGCAATGACACCCCCTTCAACGACCGCAACCATGGTGATGGCAAATGCCTTAGATCAAAACGCTTTCGCCTTTCAACCCGACAAAACAAATTCTGTGGCACGCCCTCGCATTGCTTCTGCCGACCTTGGAACCGACGGTACTTCCGAACTTATTTTTGGTGCCGGCCGCGATTCTGAACCGACTGTTTCGATTTACCGTCAAGATGGTTCATTTATTCGTTCGTTCCTTGCCTACGACGCAGCGTTTAAAGGCGGTGTGGTGATCGCTCTATGCGATTTCAATGGAACAGGTCAACACGACATTGTAACGGGCGCACAAGCCGATGGCGGCGCTCACATGCGTTCTTTTGATGGGTTCGGCAATACAACAGGAACCAACTTTTTTGCCTATGAACATTTTAACGGTGGCGTAGAAATTGCCTGTGGCGATGTGAATGGCGACGGCTTGGATGAAATAATTACCGTCCCTTCGGCTGGTGGTGGCCCGCATGTAAAAGTATTTAGCAAAACGGGTGAATTGATGCACGAATATTTTGCGCTCGATGCAAGTTATAATGGTGGATTAACGGTTGCAAGTACCGATATAAACAACGACGGAATAGAAGAGATTATCACGGCGACCGCCGGCGTAAATCATAATCAGGTTTATGTTCACGAACTTTCTACACAAGCGCCTGCCTTACTTTCAACATTTGCTATTCCACAAATTACCGGCGGATTATTCGTACAGGCTTTCAACGATGGTACGAACAATCACATTGCCGTAACGCCACAGTGGCAAAAAGAAGCAAAGGTTTATATTTACAACGCGAACGGCAAACACCAAAAAACGCTCTCCCCTTTTGCCTCGACCGAAGAATTAGGAATCGTGATCGCACAAATTCCAGATGCAGAAAATAAAAACTATGTCGCTCTTTCGCTTCCGCGTAAAGTAGGATTTGTAAATGGAAAATATATTTACGTCGATATTAGCGAACAGAAACTTTATGCGTTTACAAATGGCGTGCTCGATAATAGTTTTCTAATTTCAACCGGACGCAAAGGAAAAGATACGCCACAAGGAATTACTGAAGTTACCGATAAATTACTTTGGCATGATTATCGTTGGTATTACGGACCAAATGATTCGCGCAATTATAATATTCCAAACGTAAAATATAATTTACGATTCCGCCAGTACTACTATATTCATTATGCGTATTGGCATAGAAATTTTGGTCAACAAATGAGTTCCGGATGTGTGAATGTAAATTTTGAAAATGCAGAATGGATTTACTATTGGAGTGAAGTTGGTACGCCAGTAGAAATTGCGATGTAGTTTGTCCACAGTTTACAGAATTTTCTTTTCTTTATTTTTTAATTCAGGATATAATTTTATTACCGATGAATGGAGCGTGAGCTCATCTATTGATCGGGGGAGTCATCCGCTACAAAACCCTTGTGGTCGAGGAGGAGGCGGAGGACATCGTTCATCGCGGAAACTATCCGCTGAAAGGAGGAAGAAAAAAATATGCCAGCAAAAAAGAAAGCCGCTCCTAAAAAGAAGGCCCCAGCTAAGCGTAAGCCAGCTGCAAAGAAAGCCGCTCCTAAAAAGAAGGCTGCTCCAAAGCGTAAGCCAGCTATGAAAAAAGCTGCTGCTAAAAAGCCTGCGAAAAAGAAGGCCCCAGCTAAGCGTAAGCCAGCTGCGAAAAAGAAGAAATAGTCTTCACAGAATCCCGTAAACACTCGCGTACGCAGCTGTTAACGGGATTTTTGTTTGTCGTCGATTGTGTGGATGAAAAGAAAAAGTATCGCAAGAATCAGAGAAATTGCAGAAGCGAAATCGATATGCTGATACACGATTGCAAGTGATAATTTACTTATTAAATATAGCAAAATAATTGTTTGAAAAATCAGTGCAGAAAATTTTATTGTTTGACGATCGAAAAATGTGATTGCAAGTGCGAGAAGAAAAATCACAGCGCCAAAAATTGGGAAACGTGCAATCACAAAAAAGGAAAACAAGCTGAGTGAAAGTAAATGCATCATGCGCAATCCCGCAATTTTAGAAATGCCATCAAACGAAAGTGCAACATGTTTTAAAATACGATACAAAAATACAAGAGCAATCATTTTCCAAATCACGAATCGTAATGCCGTTGGCATCGTACCAATCGCACGCGCCACAATCACCTCATCAATAAATTGTGTGAAAGCTAAAAAGAATACGTACTGAATAATCCCAATCGTACAAAACAAAAAAGCTGTAAGAAGAAAAAATTTCTTATCAGCTTTTTGTAGTTTTACGATTGGCAAAAACCAATCTTCCAAAACTTTTTTTAACAACATGTTACGCACCTAAAATTTCTTCTGCGCGTTTTAATTCTTCTGGAGTATTGATCCCAATCACTTCAAATGGTTCTGCAGAAATTGTTTTTACATCTTCCCCTTCTTCAATTGCCATTCCAATTAAATCGGTAAGATAATATTCTTCGCTCGCATTTTGATTGCGTAATTCTGGCAAATGTTCCCAAAGCCACTCTGCATCAAAACAATAAATTCCTGCATTCACTTCTTTAATTTCCAATTCCTCAGGCGTTGCATCTTTCATTTCTTGGCTGCGCACAATGCGTTTTGCGTCATCGCGCACAATACGTCCCCAATTGTAAAAGGCTTGGTAGTCCTTATTAAAGTTTGGCACTTTTACGGTAACGGCTACCAAAACAGCGTCGGATTCTTCGCGCGCCTTTTGTAAGGTTTGCATGAGTTCAGCCGAAATAAACGGATGATCGCCGTAAAGCACGATGATTCCTTCGGCATCGCTTGCCGCATTTTGCGCAGACTGCACAGCGTGACCAGTACCAAGCTGTTCTTCTTGCACAGCGTAATCACAATTCTCACGATCGCATACACGGTAAAAATGTTCCAAGGTATCGGGTGCGACAACCAAAATCGGTTTATCATCAATTCCGCTATCGCGGACGCTATCAAGCAAATGCTCAATCATGGCGCGTCCAGAAATTTCAACGAGTGGTTTTGGCACTGCTGCCCCCATTCTTTTCCCCTTTCCTGCCGCAAGGATAACAATGCGTGTACTCATACAAGTAGGTAAATCTTAGGCAAATTCTAGCGAAAATCTGGCAATTCGTCAACGTAAAAGACCCGCACGCAAGTGCTGACAACTTATCCATTCCGACGCTTTCCAATTGCGCCAAAATGCTGAACCATGTATTGCTCAAGATATTTTAATGCTTCCTTTCCTCGCTTTTCGGAAAGCGCAGTATATAATTTTCGCTGTGAGAAAGCATAAAATTCCTGCATGTCTTTTCTAACAGCGCCTGTATCCATATCTTCCGTCCGAATCCCAAAACGATCACGATTATTGCGCAATACACCAACGATGTATGGATCTAATAATTCCGTCGGAACAACAATCCCCTCAACTCTTGTGGTCACATGCCAGCTTCCAGCCTCGGTCGACAATAAAGGCAATTCAATGCCTTGATCGCGTAAATAATCTTGCAAAGCCAGCAACCGACGCATGCGCTCGGCATAAGACGGCGGGTAAATCTCTACACGCTCTTGCATAATGTCGATGGTGAATCGAGAGGCAAATAAAATACCGAATTCACCTTTTTGCAGAACACGTTTACAATCACGTTTTTCATTTAGGAGTGGAATTGTATAAGAAAATGGTTCGGGGTTGCGTAAAGAAGGGTGAGTCGATTGATTCTGACGTACAATTTCTTCAAATGATTTAGTCCGCGTAAAACTACCATTCTCTAAATCGCGATTTACATATCCTCCGAAGTCAAAATCACCAAGATCCTCATCCGGAATAAATGACTCGGTAATAACACCATATTCAGGCAAACGATACTCGGAAAGATTCCCTTCGCGTGAAAGCAAATCTGCTAATACGTCATCTTTACCTTTTTCAAATTTCGCAAGCGCAAATTGTTCTAACTGTTTATGTAAACGATCCCTATCCTGCGAAACCTTGGCAATAAACCCAGCGTCTTCCCCTTTTGCAATGCATTCTTTTTCAAAATCGTGAATCTCGTTGTAACGATCAATCAAACGAGCATAAGTTAAAGACAGCTTTTCTCCATCCGTTTCCTTGAATAATTCAGTAAATTCATTCACAGGCAATGGCCCCAATTCACCTGTCGCAACATTTGGTTCTTCTCGTTTATGTTCTTTCCATTCCGACATATGGGGGAATTGTAGCACAAAAAGAAAAAGACTCGGGGTCTGTGGCGTGATGTCACGCGCAATTCCCAAGTCTCGGTGGCGACTACTTGCTTTGCAACAACTTGTCGCGAATCACTTCGAGCTCTTCAATGGTTGATGGCGATGGTTTTGGCAAATCACGCGGCAACTCCGCCGTCACGTAATCAATCCAGCTCCCTTTAGAGGGAATGATGTGGCAGTGGAGATGTCGCTGCGAGCGAAACTTCCAGCCTTGCAAAAAGCACATCGGACTGTCGTGATTCGGGGAATCATCGAAATAGTCCATGCATTTCTGCACAAGTGCGTTGTACGCAACCGCTTCTGCCGGGGTTAACTCGCTCAGCACTTCTACGTGCCGGCGGGGCAATACCATCATCTGTCCTTCGGCGAGCTGAATCCAGTTCAGCATGGCAACCGCGTATTTATTTTCCCATACGATGCGGTACCCTTCGTTTTCCAAGGAACAAAACGGACAACCCATCAGCAACCTCCTGCCACGAAAATAGCAAAAAATGACGAAAAAGTCAACAAAAAAACACCCAAACGGGTGAATTTCTTGTAAAATCACTTTATAATTAAAGCGATGGTGAAAAATAATGTTTATAAATGTTCTCTGATTAGAAGCTTATGAGCACCGACCGAGCCGTACTTTCTGGTACGGTGAGGAAGGAGCGCAATAAAGCGACAACATCAGAGGGCATTTTAAACGTTATTTTAAGTAAACATAGTTCTGGCGGCCACCTACTCTCGCACATTGACTACCATCGGCCCTGAAGGCTTAACTGCCGTGTTCGGGATGGGAACGGGTGTGACCCTTCAGGAAGTGCCACCAGAACAATATTTACTTAAATTGAGAAAGTTACAAACTAGTGTTACATGTCGTCGTTTGCTGAAAATAGATGTATTTTTGATGAACGGGCTGCTAAGCTTGTGAGCCGTACTTCTCGTACGGTAAGCAAGTTAGCGGGTGCCCGTGAGTCAAAAAGACGCTATTTTTAGAAACAAGATATAAGTAACAGTGAGTGGAGAGCTGGCCTTATTAGTACATCTCGGCTGAATGCGTTACCGCACTTACACCTGATGCCTATCAACCTCATAGTCTCTGAGGAGGCTCATAATGAAGATTTATCTTAAGGTCGACTTCGCGCTTAGATGCTTTCAGCGCTTATCCGAACCGAATATAGCTACCCAGCGATGCTCCTGGCGGAACAACTGGTACACTAGAGATTCGTTCATCCCGGTCCTCTCGTACTAGGGATCAATCCTTTCAATCTTCGACGCGTGTAGTAGATAGGAGACCGAACTGTCTCACGACGTTCTGAACCCAGCTCGCGTACCGCTTTA
>CAYZYJ010000052.1:0-5818 GCA_964482565.1 uncultured Gammaproteobacteria bacterium | reverse complement strand
GTTTTGCACGGCACGGTGGTTATCGAGCAAGTTCCAGTACTGACTCGGCACAAAAACCTTGTGGTAATGCTCGATGTCGGTACGAACTGCCACCAGCATATGCACCGTGAGATCGTACCATTCCTTTACTCCAAGATCGGTTGCAAACCCGAGCCGAGGATTTTCGTAAATCTTGCAAAAGGCACGGTACATACTTGCTTCCGGCCCATTATCTTTACGGTAATACTGGTAGGAAGACCAGAAATCCCGCAAAATCTTGCTCCTATCACGCAATGAACGAAACACAATCATCGCCTCGGGCGATTGCCATTCTTTGCCCATTATTCCCTCCAAGGCTGAGCGATAATGACTTTACAAAACCCCGCAGGTTCTTGCAAGAATTTGGCTAATACGCGTTCAGATGCAATCCGCCCGTGCAATCGCCTGCAATACCACTTGTAGGCAAGGTAAGCGTTGAATAAATCATTGATTTTCCTACTGTATTCGTTTCGCCTGTCGGAATTTCTAACCATGGGTAAACTTGTTCTTGTTCGCTTAATGCCAAACTCGTATGGCTTTGCGACATTTTTACAAAATCTCCTTCTTCAACATCAATTTGTTGAGCACTTGGGGAAATTTCACCTCGTTCGCAAATAAGCGGGGTGGCCAAAACTTGCAAACGCGCAGGAACATTCCCAAGATTTTCTAATGTAATCGCTGCATTTGCATAAGAAGATTGGCCAAGCGCAATGGTGCCGTAATTTAACGCTTCAGGGAAACGTAAATGCAAAAGTGTTGCTACTTCGTTTCGGTAGTCATTTGATTCAATTAATTCGCCACTATAATCCGTTACCTTCCAATGTAAAATCCATTCTTCTTTATCTTTGCCTGAACGGTCGCCGAGGGTTGGCTCCATAAAATAGGCAAAATCAAAATCACAAATCACACGGCCGTCGCGCGCGGAATCTGCAACCAACCGGCAAACACCGTCGGCTGTGGAACCACGATAGCAATTGCGCTCGTCTTCCCCGCAATCCTTCCCCGCTTCAACGCCGCTCCGGTAAAACACCGCTTCTGCATAAAAAATATCCCCAAATCCATTTCCGTCACTTACTTGTGCGACAGCTTTATACGGCGCCAATTCCCCACCAATCAAGGTAATTGGGCGAATATCTTGTGCATTCGCCGAATCGCCAAGTGCGAGTGAGGAACGAAGAAATTGAGGTGAAGAATTTTCTACCGTCAAAATCATACTTACCGCATACGATTGAATATGCGGAAATGCAATATAACCAAAAATCAACGCAAAAAACATGCCTGCGCCATAACTCCAATGTTTCAAAATTAACTTCGCTGTCATGACGTAATTATACCACGCTAAATTGCCACCTGTTCTTTTGAAAACGTTTCCAATTCGTCGTGTTCGCCGTGCACAATTCGGGCCGTAAAAATATCGCCGTGCTCAATAGATTCTGTTATGCGCATTTTCCATTCACTCGCCTTCACATGCGTGGTTCCGTAAAAGGCGCCATTGCGCCAAATTTCTACCACGGTGCGATTTGGTGCGTCTGCAAAACCATGCAAAAACACATCGTTTATTTTTACAGGGTGTATACGTATGTTCTTCGAATACTGATGCGTTGCGTGACGATGAACAAAAATAAGCAGTAAACTAAAGAGAATTAAAATAAACGTCAGTGGAATCAGCAACCATTTTACCGCGCGTTCAAAAACAGGTTGTACAACGGTAAAATCATGTATTGCTGTACCAGTTGTTTTATCTTTATAAACCACATAACCAACAAGGCGGTAGTCTCCACTTTCTGGCACGGTAAAAGATTGGTGAAATAAATGCGTTTCTTGCACACCAACCCGTTCGGTTTTAGACCGCTCAACCCGTAAAATCTCATTCCCGCTTGAAAGCTCGAGCACCATATACGCTTCGTGTGCGGATTCGCCTTCGTTCACAAATGCGCCGGTCGCAAGAACTCGATGTGTATTTTTAATGCTATCTACCACACTTTTGAGCGAAATTAATCGTCCTTTGTGTAGATGCGAACCAATCGGCTCTACCGCCACCCGCAACTCCTGATTCACAAGCACAATACCGTCATGCAAAGCCTCTGCTACGACCGTATAATTCCCAATCGGCAATACGGTTTCCGCCATTACGACATAATCCATCGTTGCACCAGGCGCAATGGTCGCTAAATCTTTCGCTTGTTTTGAACCTTGCGTTACCACGCGCCCACGGTCGTCTTTTACCACAATTGCCAATTTATCTGGCCTCCACAAAACATTTCCTGCATTTTCGAAATGAAAACGAATCCCAATCGTTTCTCCTTCTTCCACACTTTCTGGCGTCACGGAATGAAACACAAATTCACGTACTTCTTCATTGCTCACTTCATAATTCAATCGAACCGAAAGACCCGTTTGCGAAATGGTTCCATCTTGCAAAACCGGCGAAAATTGCACAATCGCTTCGTAATCACCAAGAACTAAATCGGAAACATTTACCGTTATGGGGTAAGAAATTGTACGTACACCTGACGGAAAATAAATGCGCCCTTCGCCTTGCAGTACCTGTTCGGCACCTGCTTGAAACGTCACCATCACGGTTAAATCATCGCGCAAATCATCATTACGTTCCAAAACAATAACTTTTTCTTTTGTGGACGTTTGCAAGACTTTTCCAAATTCCACTTCGGCAGGCGTTGCGCCAAGAGAAACGGCATACGCAAATGCGGGCAAAAAGAAAAACGAAATGCCAAGAAAAAAAGAAAACGCCATGTGTGGCAAAAGCCTCATATGGCATCATCATAACAAATTCTTGCGTCTCAAACGAGAGCGTGTGAATTGGTCCTTTCCCTCATGTGGGTAAACGTTGAATAAATTTCGAGCGTCGAGAAATCCCGAGTGCACGATTTCTATCAACAAGGAACCGCTGAATCCTCAAGGTCGTTGCGAGGCAAGACCGTTGATTTGTGGCATTTCACAAAAGGCTTTCACCGGGATTCTTTCAAAATGTGATTGGCCAATCACATATGCTCTCGTTGAGACAATTTTATTGTACCGCAATTAAACACCTTCGCCAAAATGGTACTTGTCGGTCAATTTTTCGTAAGCGTACAATTCTTCTTCTTTGAAAAAGCGCTTCACTTCGGTTGCTGCTGCTTCCACCGAATCAGAAGCGTGAATGATATTTGATGGCACATTCATAGAAAAATCTGCACGAATGGTTCCTGCATCCGCTTCACGAGGATTGGTAGAACCAACAATGTGGCGCACAACATTAATCACATCGATTCCTTCCAAAACAAGGGCAACAACTGGCGTTTGCATCATGAACTTCTTCAAATCACCAAAGAATGGCTTTGAAGAAAGATGACCATAATGTTCCGTAAGCGTTGCGTCGTCTAAAAGTGTTAATTTCATGCCAACCATTTTCAATCCACGGCGTTCGAATCGTCCTAAAACTTCGCCAACCAATTCGCGTTGAATTGCGTCAGGTTTAATAAGAACGAGGGTGCGTTGAATTTCTGCCATAAAATTTGGTTAATTTTGAGTGATTCTAGCAATTTCTGCCACATTGGTCAATTTTATAATTCAAACCCGCGCACGGCGACATTTTCCTCATCCATCAAAATCCGTACGTCGGAATGCCAATCTGTTCGCCAAATCGTGGCGCCAATTGCTTGCAATCGTTCCACCACATCTGAATGCGGATGCCCATAGCTATTTTTCCCAACCGAAATCACCGCATGCTCTGGGTTGGCCTTTTGTAAAAACTCAAGGTCACTCGAGGTCCTACTCCCTTGATGCGCCACTTTTAACACATCTATGTCCTCAATCCGTTCAAGCAGGAGTCGTTCTTCGTAGATGCCAATATCGCCCGTTAATAACATCGTTGTTTGCCCGTATTCGAGCATCATGACCACCGAACCTGCATTTGGGTCTTTCAGCGCTTTTTCTGGAACCGCATCGGGGTAAAGCACACGTAATACTGCTCCGCCGCCTAAATCGAAAACGCTTCCAGAAATTAACATATTAGGATTATACCCTTCATCGAACGCCAAAAACACGTCGGTACCATATTGTTGACCGCTATCAAAAATGTGTTCAACCTGGTATCGCTCCAGCACGGCAAGCAATCCTGTAACGTGATCGGCATGCGGATGGGTATTGATGATGGCGTCGATCTGTTTGTCCCAAGGCAACATCACCCGTGAAAGTTTTTCTAAAATAGCGTTTCCTGGGCCACCATCAATTAGAATTTGCGCATTCGGTGCATCAATAAAAATCGCGTCCCCCTGACCAATATCAAAAACCCAAACCCGCACCGCATTTTTCTGTTGCAATCCGCCATTCACTTCGGCAAAAGAAAGAACCGAAATCACCACAATGGCAAGTACGCCAAAAAGAAATTGTGTTAATTTTTTCGCTTCGATTTCCATACGTACAAGAACAGTATCACAAGACAACATACGAGAATGGTAAGAGCTGATGGCGACACTTCACGGTACGCAAATGAAAGCGATGCAAGGGCGCGAAGTCCTAAAAAGAGCATATTCATGATAAGCGTTGCCGGGAATACGAGCGCAATGGCAATCCCTGACGGTAAAAGCAAAGCAGGTGCCGAGAACAACATCACATACGGCAAAAACGGCAGTAAAAACAAATTTGCCATAGGCGCAATAAGCGAAAATGCACCAAAGGTAAAAAGGGTAAACGGCAATGTGGCAATGGTCGCTGTTACGGTTGCGGTGAATCCTTCACGCAAGCCAATGGTTTCTGGCACAAAGCGAAAAGCGTTTTCGAGTTTTGGCGCAAGGTAAATAAGAGCGAGTGTTGAAATCGCCGAAAGCTGAAAGCCGATATGATCGACCACGAGGCGTGGTTCTTGCACGAGCATAATGGCAAAAGTAAGGAGGAGCACATTGTCCATGCGGGATTTTCTGCCAAGTTGTTTGGCGAGCAATACCAAGGCTCCCATAATCGACGCGCGGATAATCGGTGGATCAAGCCCCGCAACAATGGCATAAACCACAATGCCGACTAAAATCAAAAAGAACGCCTGTTTACGCCAAAGCCCAATCGCTACCGCAAACGTAAATAAAAGCGACGCAACAAGCGACACATTATACCCAGAAGCAGCAACCACATGGGTTGTGCCGGTAATGCGAAATCGTTCTGCCCAATCTTCTGAAAACCGCTGTTCACCAAAATATAACCCTGCAACCAAAGAAGCATGTGGTTCGCCAAAAACACGATTTAACCGATGAATCGCTTCGGCCCGCAAGGTGTGAATCAGGGT
This sequence comes from uncultured Gammaproteobacteria bacterium, assembly GCA_964482565.1. Lineage (GTDB taxonomy): Bacteria > Patescibacteriota > Patescibacteriia > UBA9934 > UBA9934 > CAYFMS01. Next base: position 522 of record CAYZYJ010000052.1, on the reverse strand, counting down.
TTGTACATTCGGTTTTGCGCTCGCAATCACAAAGGGCGATTCCTTCAAAAAACAACTTCCTACAATTCCTTGTGCAGCCAAAAACCGGTCGTATCGAAACTCCTCGATTGGTGCCGGTGGCATTACTTCGCATGCAAAGCGAATCGTTGTACCGTATTCGAGTTTTGGGTAAATCGGCGCATACACATATATCGCTCCCCGCACTTGTTCGCCATCAATAAATAATGTGTTCACTGTTAATCGAACCTTATCACTTAATTGTACACGCTTCACAATTCCTTCAACCACAACCGACTGTTCCGAAAGTGGTGGCGCAGCGTGCATCACTCGCCAATCCGCCGCAACATATCCTAAACACAAACTCATCAACAAAAACGGCAAGAGCGCATGCTTTGGCGCATAGTACGCGTACAAAACACTCAATAACAACAGACCCGCAATTAATCCAATTAACGAAAATTTGTCGAAAACCGCAAAGAGCACCAATCCAAATACAAAACCCAATAACCCCGTCGTTACCCA
>CAYZYJ010000051.1:4445-6376 GCA_964482565.1 uncultured Gammaproteobacteria bacterium | reverse complement strand
CCTCCGGCAAAAAATGGATGAAAAAATCGCTCTCGCAGCGATTTTTTGTTTGTTCGCCCCCTCCAGCTCCCCCATATCTGGGGGAGAGTCGATTTTCTCGCGCCTCGGGCACGGACGCGTGGGCCCGGCAAGCAAATCGGGGTGCGACCGGTTCCTAAAAAACGAAAAGAGACTTTTAAGTAAAGAACAAAAGGCTCTTTTCTCTTTTTTAGGGGGAGCTAGGTTCGTACGATTTGCGGTTTCGCCGAAGCTCGTAAGAGCAAGGCGGACCGGGCCCCATGTAGGTCCTTTTTTGCTTACTTTTTTAGACCAGTAAAAAAGTAAGTCCCGGGGTTTTGGGGGCGGGACTAGCCCCCAGCGTTCTAGAGGAAGTGATGGATCCCTGGTCGGAGCCCCACTTCGTCGAACTCGTCTTGCACTGCTGCGCTCGCTCGCAGTTCAGGATGACGAATCACCTCTCCCCTTGCTCGAAAACCCCTAAATCGCTATGCTGAATGTATGAATGTAAGCATGCTTCCAAAAACCGATTTTTCGCTTATAGAAGCGGAAATGCAGAGCGGCAAATACAATAGCGAAGACATCGCTTTGGTTAAACGTGCCTTTGAACTGGCGCAATTAGCGCATGAGGGGCAGGTGCGCAAAACGGGCGACCCATACTTTGTGCATTGTTTTTCTACGGCCATGAAATTGGTCGACATGGAAATGCCTGCAAACGTGGTGGCGGCTGGGTTTTTGCACGACGTTGCCGAAGACACCGAAATCACCATTGAACAAATCGAAGCCGATTTCGGCGCCGATATTGCCGGCATGGTGAAAGCCGTTACCAAACTTGGACATGTAAAATACCGTGGAATCGACCGCTACGTAGAAAATTTGCGCAAAATGTTTTTGGCAATGGCAAGCGATGTGCGCGTGATTTTTATTAAGTTTGCCGACCGCATGCATAATATGGAAACGCTTTACATGATTCCAGAAGAAAAGCGCCGGCGTATTGCAAGCGAAGTGATGGAAATTTACGCGCCAATTGCCAATCGTTTGGGAATGGGAGAATACCGTGGTCTTTTTGAAGATTATGCCTTTAAGTATTTGGAACCAAAGGAATACAACTGGACCAAACACTTGCTTGAACAACGCGTAAAACGTTTTGGCCCGAGCATGAATAAGGCCATGAAGGACGTTGAAACGGAATTAGCAAAAGCTGACATTAAACCTGTTAGCATTCACGGCCGCATTAAATATTGTTATAGCTTGTACAATAAATTAAAGCGTTACAAAAACGACATCAATAAAGTGTACGACATCGTGGCGCTGCGCATTGTGGTAAGTGATGTAAGTGAGTGCTATGCCACGCTTGGTATTTTGCATTCTTTGTATAAACCACTTTCCGGCCGCATTAAAGACTATATTGCACAACCAAAACCAAACGGTTACCAGTCACTCCACACCACCGTTTTTTCTGAAGATGGGGCGATTTTAGAGTTCCAGATTCGCACCGACTACATGCACGACGAAGCGGAATACGGTATTGCGGCGCATTGGCGATACAAATCAAAAGACGAAACTCCTCCGCATTTACAATGGATGGAAGAACTTTCCCATATTCAAAAAGAACTTTCGAGCGAAGACTTTTTAGAGCGTTTGGACGAAATGAAACTCGACATGTTCCAAGATCGTATTTTCGTTTTTACGCCACAGGGTGATGTCTTTGATTTACCCCGTGAATCAACGCCGATTGATTTTGCCTATTTGATTCACACCGACGTTGGCCATAAAGCAACGGCAGCAAAAATAAACCATCAACAAGCGCCACTCGACGCCGAATTAAAATCGGGCGATATGTGCGAAATTGTAACTAATCAAAGCAAAAAGTTTCCAAATGCGGAATGGTTGAAGTTTGCCAAAACGCAGCATGCGCGTTCAAAAATAAAAGA
>CAYZYJ010000051.1:3225-4345 GCA_964482565.1 uncultured Gammaproteobacteria bacterium | reverse complement strand
GTCAATCTCGCAATCAAGTCTTTCATTTCTTCTTTGCTGTAAAAATGAATCGTTACCGCACCTGCTGCGCCCTGCAAAGAAATACGAACCTTGGTTCCTAAATGCGAACGTAATTCATTTTCTAAATGCGCCACGTTTGGATCAACTTCTTTTCGTTTTCGTGGTTGTGATAAACGTTTTTGAAACCCTGCAACATTGGTTAATTGCGCGTGATTGATTTCGCCTTTCAGAAATTGTTCAAATAATTCCATGCGCTTATTTGGATTTGGTTCCGCAAGCAAAGAACGCGCATGTGAACGCAAAATCTTTCCTTCTACAAGCGCATCTAAAATAATTGGGTCGAGTTCAAGCAAACGAATAGAATTCGAAATCACTGGCCTGCTTTTGCCAACGCGTTCACCCACTTCAACATGCGACAAATGAAATAAATCAATCATTGCTTGGTAAGCACGCGCTTCTTCGACAACGTTTAAGTCAGCTCGCTGAATATTTTCAATAAGCGCTAATTCGAGTTTTTGCTGTTGATTTGCGCTTCGTACAAGCACAGGAACCGTAGCGAGTCCCAAATTTCGGCTTGCACGCAAACGTCGTTCGCCGGCAATAAGCTCGTACTTCCCGTCACCCCTTTCAGTAACCACGAGCGGTTGTAAAATACCGTGTTCTTTGATGGAATTCATCAAATCTTCGAGTTGCCCTGGGTCGAAATACGTACGTGGCTGATGCGGATTTACTTCGATTTCATGCGGATCCACAAAATGAACGCGGACTTTTCCGTCTTCACTGACTTGCGATTGATTCGCTACTTGAGTCGGTTTTAATGGCTCTTCTTGTGTTTCTGGTTGTGGGAAAAAGGCACCTAGCCCTCGTCCTAATCCGCCTGATGGTTTTGACATAATTACATTTCACGTTGGAGTAATTCGCGCGCCAGTCGTTCATACGCTTTGCTGGCCTTCGATTCCGGATCGTAATGAAGAATCGATTTTCCAAAACTCGGCGCTTCCGCTAATCGCACACTGCGAGGAATAACGGAACGGAAAATCTTTTCGGGAAAATGTTTGTACAACTCTTGTAACACTTGATTTGAAAGTTTTGTCCGAGGGTCAAACATCGTAATCACCGC
>CAYZYJ010000051.1:0-3125 GCA_964482565.1 uncultured Gammaproteobacteria bacterium | reverse complement strand
GCGCCAGCTAAATCTGGATTTGCCGGCATTAAATGCAAGCCCGATTGCGTTGTTTGATGAATCACGTCGGCAGCCGATTTGCCACCCATAATTGCATCGTAGGTTCCAACCGTTTCGTGAATATTATGCCCAATTCCACTTGAAGCATTTCCTTGCGGATCCAAATCCACAAGCAAAACATACTTTCCAAGATGAGCTAAAAACGACGCCAAATTCACCGCCGTTGTGGACTTTCCAACCCCTCCTTTTTGATTGACGACCGTTAAAATGTGAGCCATATTTGCCCGATCACTATAACAAAAAATCACCCCAAGGAAAAGCCCCGAGGTGATTGATGTTGTGGATGCTTATGCGGATTTTTGACCATTCAAGGTTAAATACACCAATGCCGTGGCTAGTATTACAAGAGGAGCGGTAACAAAAACCCCGAATAAAAGGGCAAGAATTCCAAGGAGTCCAATGATTTGTGTCAGAATCGTGAATCCAAGCAAATCAAAGCGATTTCCTTTTGTGATTTCCGCGCTCTTTTTCATTGCCTCAATCACTCCCATCTTTTTATCTAATACGAGGAAAGGTGCCATGCTAAACATCATCGCAAAAATGATTCCAGGGACAATAAAGAACAAAAGCCCAGCCAGAATCACAAGGGTTTGCAAAATCGTTACCAAAGTGAAAGCAAAAGTACGATCTAAAAACGATGCTAAATCAGCAAATTTTTGTTTTTTCCCTTCCGCTAAACGAATAATCACCCCTGTATAACCCGCTTGCCAAACAATGGCAAAAACAACAAATAACAACGAAACAATGAGTTCAATGGCGTCTGAATTAAATTGATCAACCATTCCCATGAAAACACCATAAGGAATCACAAAAAGCACTAATCCACCGATCAATAAACCAGCATGTTCTTTATAAAGCGCCCATGCTTTTTTGAGTACCACGCTATCGCTAAAATGCGTCATATATTTACGTAAATAATCTTAGATTCAGTATACAGAAATGCGGATAAATACGAAATCCCCAGCCGAAGCTGAGGATTTTGTGGTTGTGGGGATTGGATTTGAACCAATGACCTCAAGGTTATGAGCCTTGCGAGCTACCAGGCTGCTCTACCCCACGGCGCAACAATACGCTTTTTTTCTGTTTATGTCAATGTTCTACTCATACCGCAACGCTTCTACCGGTTCTAGTTTTGCTGCGCGTTGAGCTGGGTAAATACCAAAAATAATTCCAACACCACTTGAAACCAATAATCCTAAAATAACGGCAACCATTGGCACGCCACTCGTCCAACCGTCTACATATTGCGCTACAATCAATCCCCCGCCAAGCGAAAGCGAAACACCAACCGCCACACCTACCACACCGCCTGTAAAAGTGAGCATTACTGCTTCGAGCAAAAACTGTTGCAAAATCTCTTTATACGTTGCACCCATTGCTTTACGCAAACCAATTTCTTTGGTGCGTTCCGAAACCGAAACAAGCATAATATTCATAATTCCAATTCCTCCAACAACAAGCGAAATTGCTGCAATTGAAGCTAAAAGCAACGAAAGAACACTTCCAATCACGCCAATGATTTCTTGCGCATCGCTTTGACTTGAAACGAAAAAGTCATCAAGCGCCTGCAGCCCTTCTGGATTTGAAATATTATGCCGGTCGCGCAAAATCCAACGCACTTCATCTTTTGCATATTCAATATCCACCGTGGCACGTGCGGTAACGAAGTTTACATAATCGTCGCCCACTAAATCTCTTTGCATCATGGTTACCGGAACCGCTATTTGACGGTCGAGGTTTTGAAAGAATCGACTTCCCTGTTCGTCAAATACGCCAATCACCCGCACGCTCGTATCTTTAATCGAAAAGCGTTTGCCCGTCGGATCTTGATCGCCAAATAAATCTTGCGCAATTTCTTTTCCAAGCACCGCAACTTTTGCCCCGCTATCGACATCGCTATCGGTTAAAAATCGGCCATAAAGCAAGTCCGCAGGGTAAACATCGATGTATTGTTCGGTAACGCCCGCAATTTGCACAAAGGTATTTTCGCGTTCATGCGAAACGGTATTGGTTGTGAAAAGCGTTGCATCAACCGCACTAAATAATCCGCTGCGGCGCAAGGCTTCCATATCGCTCAAATCAATGGTTTGTTCAATGAATGGATTTGGTGGCCCTGCGGCTGGGTCGCCAGAACTTGGTTCCACAAACACTAAATCCGAACCTAAATCCGCCACCTGATTCAAAATCAATCCTTCGGCACTTTTTCCAATTGAAAGCATTAAAATCACCGAAGCGATTCCAATCACAATTCCTAAAATCGTCAAAATCGAACGCGACTTATTGCGCGAAAGCGAGGTTGTGGACGTAAAAACCAAATCTTGAATCTGCATATTATTTGGTAAAACTATGCTTTTGCCGTTCTTTCACCACTTCATCACTCACAATTTTGCCGTCGCGCATACGCACAATGCGTTTCGCAAACGCCGCCGCTTCTTCTTCATGCGTTACCATAATAATGGTGCGGCCTGCGTCGTTAATACGCTGAAAAATCTTCAACACTTCTAACCCAGAAGCGGTGTCTAAATTCCCCGTCGGTTCATCGGCGCAAAGAAGGCGTGGTTCATTCACTAAAGCGCGGGCAATGGCAACACGTTGGCGTTCACCGCCAGAAATGCGGTTCGAAAGAAAGTCTACACGGTGATCTAAATGCACTTGTTTGAGGGCATTTAATGCTTTTGTACGACGCTCAGCAAGCGGAACACCGGAATACAGCATTGGTAAAACCACATTGTCGAAAACGGTAGAATTCGGCAATAAATGAAAGGCTTGGAACACAAATCCCACTTCGGTTCGGCGTTTTAATGCCAATTCATCGGAACTTAATCCTGCAACATTCACGCCATTATAGCGGTATTCACCACCCGAGGCATGATCGAGAAATCCTAATATATGCATGAGCGTTGATTTTCCACTTCCAGAAGGACCCATGATTGCCACAAATTCCCCTTCATCAATTTTCAAATCAATACCATGCAAAACCGGCGTTTCAATTTCCCCATTTACGAATGACCGTTTGATGCCGCGGAGCTCGATACGCACCGACATATTATTCCTTGATGGTTAAA
>CAYZYJ010000050.1:0-6525 GCA_964482565.1 uncultured Gammaproteobacteria bacterium | reverse complement strand
CCTTTGACTACAAATTCGGTATTTAAACCCGTCAATCCTTTTCCGACATATTTCACATTTGACGCCTCAACACGCGTCATTTTCACCCACGATTCAGGAGTCCAGAGGATTCCATCATCGTCAGGCATGGTTTGAATATAAAGTCGTTTCTCTTCGATGGTGCCAGATTCAAACCGAATGAAATTTTTCAAAATCTCGCTTTCTGGCCAAATAGCTAAACCTAATTGTAAACGCGGTAAAGTAACGTAGGGAATTCCTGCCGTGCCAAAGCGAGTTCTTAAGATCCATAAAGTTTTCTTTTCGTATTTCACATTCTGCGCTTCAACTTGCGTCATTTTTGCCCACAACTCAGGAGTCCAATGTTTGCCATTATCGTCCAGTCCATTGCGAATGAGGTCGGTAAGGTAGGCGCGTTCTTTGGCGAGTTCGGCGATACGGATTTTTTCGCGGGTCGGCTTGTTTTCGACCATTTCTTCTTCAGTTTTTGAGAAGACATCGGTAAACAGTGCTTCGTGCATATTTGCTGCCCATGTTGCACCGCGAATAATCCGTTTTGCTTTGTAAACGGAATGATTAAGTAATTCTTCTTTACTTAATTTCGTAAGAGCTTGGTTTGGAATTGATCCTTGTATTACAAAGGTTGCTTCGCCAATTTGTTCGCAAAGTAAGACCGTGCGGTGTAGGCGCGGGATTTCTACTTTTAAGTAGCTCAATTCCCGCATGCGTTCTTTTGGCGGTTCTTGACCTTTGGTTACTAAAACATCGTCATTGTAGATATTATTTGCTCGCAACAAGTGCAAGAAATCGGTGAAGATTTCATCAAATCGCGGCGCTTCCCATTCTCGTTCCCCTTCACCTTTTGGTTGGTAGGTGCCAGGTGGTAAAAAATGCCCATCGTAATTTTCTATGTAAACTGCCGTTTCTTCCCCTTCGTGAAGTTCTTGTTGTGAAGCGTTTAACACACGCAATGCTTTTTGATCGGCAGATTGTTCGGCAACAGTAAGGATGTCGTTAATGACTTTTGGATTGTGAGGATTATAGGTAAGAGCAGCGTCGATTTCTTGTTCCGCCAATGTGCCCTGCATCTTTTGTTCTTTTACAAAGTCTTCTGATTCCTGAAGGACAGCAAAAAGACGATTAAAGGCATCTTCTGAACCGTCATATTCCCGTGCAAGCATGGTTGCCTTTGCTTGAAACTCTCGGTAACGCGCAGATTTTTCTGCCTCGGGCATAGCGAGGTGTTCGCTTCTTGCAATGCGATGCGAAAGGGATTCTTGTTTTGGTCGAATCATATGCAAGTAGTATAGCAGTTTTTGCCAATAACCCCGCCATGACACGGAAAGCATAAAATAAAAATCACTCCAATTACTTGGAGTGATTTTTATTCAAACTATGAACGTCGCTTGCGCAAATCTTCTTCTTTGATGATTCCCGTGCGAAGTTCGTATTCGAACTTATCTTTCTTCGTTAAACGTCGCAAAGCGCTTTCATGCACTTTGTTTTTCCCCGGCTTGCGCGCGTGGTAACGTCGGCCGCGAAGAGTAAGGATTTTTCCACTTCGTTGCACGCGTTTGGTAAAACGTCGGAACAAAGCTTCGAAACTCTCGCCTTTTTTCTTTGATACAAAAATGTCAGACATATTTTCACCTTCTTTCGAAGCGGATAATAGCAAGATTAGTTAATTGCGTCAACCTTAGGAAAGGTTGAGTTTCTTTTGTAAGATTGGCACCACTTTATTGGAATCCACAATTTCTTGTGCACCACTTTCCATATCGCGCAAAATAATGGTTCCGTCGAGCACTTCTTTTTGACCCAAAATCAAGGCGATTTTGGCCTGAACCTTATTTGCAAGTTCAAGCTGTGCTTTTAACGAACCCTTTCCGAATGCTTCTGCGCCATTGATTCCGGCAGCGCGCATATTTTCGAAAATCGCAAGGCCTTTTCGGCGAGCACCTTCGCCAAGTTGAGCGAAAAACACATCAACCGGCTTATGCTTTTCTACCTGCACTTTTTGCTCAATAAGAGCGTTGATGACGCGTTCAATTCCAATTGCAGCACCCATTGCTCCTTTTACTTCCATGCGTCCACCAAGCATGGCAAGCAATTCGTCATATCGTCCGCCGCCAGCAATCGCATTTTGCGAAAGTTCGCCGCCGTCGCCCGCCAAAACGATTTCAAAAACCGTTTTTCCATAATAATCGAGTCCACGCACCAAAAACGGATCGAGTTCGTATGGCACTTCTGATTCGCTCAAATACTCAAGCACTTTCATGAAATGCGCTTTAGAATCTTCGTCCAAGAAATCTACAATTTGCGGAGCATCAACCTTTAATTCACCCATTCCTTCTTCTTTTGAATCAAGCAAACGAAGCGGATTTTTGGTAAGACGCTTTTTATCGATTTCAGAAAGTTGGCCACGGAATTTCTTAAAGTACGTTACCAATTCTGACGTATATTCTTTGCGTACTTGTGGTGTACCAATGGAATTGATTTTCACAACTACATCGAGCCCTAAACTCTTCAAAAAGCGCTGTACAATCAAAATCACTTGAGCGTCTAAAATCGGTTCTTCTGAACCAACAACTTCAACACCCCATTGCCAAAATTGGCGATAACGACCCTTTTGTGGGCGGTCATAACGAAACATTGGTTCCGCATACCACAACTTTACTGGTTGCGGTTTATTAAGCATGCCGTGTTCAATATACGCACGAGCAATTTGCGCCGTTGCTTCTGGTCGCATGGTTACTTTGTCGCCACCTTGGTCGGTAAAGGTAAACATTTCTTTTTCTACAATGTCGGTTCCTTCACCAACGGAACGTTCGAAAAGTGATGTATGCTCTAAAATCGGCAAACGAATACGTTGAAAACTATACGCTTCAGAAATTTCACGCGCTTTGTCCATCACAAAATCCCAGTAATGAGATTCTTCTGGCAAAATGTCGCGGAATCCACGCAAGAGCTCGATTGGCCCTGCTTTTACTTTCTTTGCACTCGATTTTGCTGCAGGCTTTTTTACGGCCTTTTTTGCTGCTGGTTTCTTTGTTGGCATAGGTTAGAATTGATAATCAGGAATACTTATAAGTCCGGCTTTATTTAACGGGAATCCACGAATCCATGCTCGCCCTACAATACTGCCGGCATTAATTGGGCCAATATTGCGCGAATCGTAACTTGCGTCTCGATTATCGCCAACGAGGAAAAACTCTTCTTCCCCTAACTCCACATGCATACGGCCAAGCGTATATTCATCGGTATAATCTTCTTGAAGCTTAATGCCGTCTGGATGTAGCGCATTATAAATGATGATATCGCCATCAATCACCTCTACCGTTTCGCCCGGCAACCCAACCACACGTTTGATGTAAAACTGCGATTCATTGGTTGGTGGAATAAAGACCACGGTTTCGCCACGCTTGATTTCACGGAAGCGATAAGAGATTTCATCGATAATAAGGTATTCATCGTTGTAAAAACTCGGCTCCATAGAAGCACCTTTCACCACAAATGGTTTTATAAGGAAGATTCTAATCGGCACAATCACCACGGCCGCGATTAACACAATTTGCAGCACTTCAAGCAAGAAAACAATCACCGCCCCAAGCGTCGTGCCAAAGATGCGGTAAACGAATTTTTGTTGTGCCTTTTCCTCGGTTGGTTCTTCGAGGTTTTGAGGGGACATTTCTGACACAAGCAAGAAAATGAAGAATAACTATGCCACAGAGTACCACGATAAATCCGTCATGGCAACTTAAAAAGCCTTATAATTCATGGCTTTACACAAGACGTTTTCTATATCATAATGCACCATAACTATGGCAGACGAATTATCACCGGACTTTCTCAAGCAAAAATATCGTTCCGAAACGTCGGCAAGCGGTAAAAAGCCTCGCCGAATCGCCCTAAAAGTGGTGGTGCTTTTATTTTCCGTTCTCGCCCTTTCCTCTTTAGTCCTCTCTTATAAGGTAACGGCGCGCGTCACAAATGAAACGCCTTCAACCGATTCCTCGTTTTCGCTGTTTGGCACATTTAAACGATTAGTGACTTCTGGCGATAAGGAATTGGTAGGCGAAGTAGATGACCGCATCAATATTTTGCTCCTTGGCGTTGGCGGCCCCGGCCACGATGGACCCGAACTTTCCGACACCATTATGTTTGCGAGTTTTAAGCCGTCCACAAATGAAGTCGGTCTACTTTCGATTCCGCGCGATTTAACGGTGGATTTACCAGGGTACGGTTACCGCAAAATTAATCATGCAAATGCCTACGGTGAATTACAAGAAAAAGGCAATGGCCCACGATTTGCTTCTGAAGTAATTGGCGGCATGCTTGATCAGCAAATTCACTATTCCGTAAAAGTGAATTTTGCGAGTTTTGAAAAACTCATCGATGCGATTGGCGGCGTGGATGTTTACGTCGACAAATCTTTCACTGATTCACAATACCCTGCCCCAAACGATTTATACCAAACCATTTCCTTTAAAGAAGGTTGGCAAACCATGAATGGCGAAAAAGCCTTGCAATACGCGCGTTCACGACACGGTAATAATGGCGAAGGTTCAGACTTTGCCCGCGCAACACGTCAGCAAAAAGTGATTTTAGCCGCAAAAGAGAAATTGATTTCTCCAAGCGTTTTATTGAATCCGAGCAAATTAAATAAAATGATTGAGATTTTCCAAGAAAACGTGGAAACAAATATGACGTTTTGGGAAATGTTAAAATTTGCAAAATTCGCCCCCGACGTAAATACCGAAGGGTTGGTTCACCACGTTCTTGTTCCTGGAAACGACGGATTGCTTTACGAAACACGTTTGAATAATGCTTATACGCTATTACCAAAGAACGACGATTTTTCCGACATTCGTGCGCTTGCAAAAACGATTTTCGCAAAATCAGAATCAACAACTGATGCTGTAGCCGATGCGCCTGCCGTGAAACGTTTAGTGAAAGTCGAAATTCAAAACGGCACAAAAATTGCCGGACTCGCCTTTCAAACCTCGCAATTACTTTCAAGTTCTGGGTTTACCGTTTCGGAAGTTGGAAATGCCGACGAACAAAGCTATTCCGCAACCGTCCTTTACGATTTAACCGAAGGCCAGAAAAAAGAAGAATTTGAACTCTTAAAATCATTTCTTGCCACAAATTCCGCAACTTCTGGATCAAAATGGACGTATTCTTCTTCCCTTACACCAAGTGAATTACAAGCAACCATTCCAGGTGCCGACCTTGTAAACGCCAAGGAACCCGTTGATTTCCTCATCATTCTCGGCAGTGATGCAAAAGATTTAGTGTTAAGATAGCGATTTTTATTGACGGAATGCCAATTTTTAGGCATACTGCGCTTTTCGAGATTTACCCCTTTATGTCAATTTCCTCAACTTTCCCAAACGTGGTCATTATCGGCCGAACCAATGTTGGTAAATCCACTCTTTTTAACCGACTCGTTGAAGAGCAAAAATCGCTTGTTTCGGACGTCCCCGGCACCACACGCGACCGTTACCAAGCCGATTGTACCTGGCGCGGACGCACTATTCGATTAGTTGATACCGGCGGACTCGACATCAATCGTTTAAACGAAATCGAAGATCATATTGCTGTTCAAGCCGAACTCGCCATCAAAAAGGCGGATGTTATTATTTTTGTTACCGACGTTACCACCGGCCCTTTGCCAAAAGACTTGGAATTAGCGCGTCGTTTGGTGAAAGTAAAAACGCCAATCATTGTGGTTGCAAACAAGGCCGATAACCGCGAAAAGATGCGCGACTTTGATTATATGGCATGGAAAAGCTGGCCGCTTGAAGAACCGCTTTTGATTTCAGCAAATCGTGGAACAGGAACGGGCGACTTGCTCGACCGTGTTTTTGACGCACTCGAAAAGAAAGGTATTACGCCACCCGACAGCGAATTGGTAAAAGAAATTCGTGTTGCCGTTATTGGTCGCCCGAATGTTGGAAAATCAACCTTGCTCAACTCTTTACTTGGCGAAGAACGCTATATCGCTTCCCCGATCGAACATACAACACGCGAACCAAATGACACCGTGGTTACCGTAGACGGCATTCATTACCGTTTAATTGATACGGCTGGAATGCGCAAAAAAGCAAAAATCCGTGGCGGCGACAAGCTGGAACAATCAGGCGTAGAAAAAACCGTGCGCATTATGAATGGCGCTCATGTAGTGCTTTTCGTTTTAGATATTTCGAAAGAAATCCACGTTCAAGATAAATACTTGGCAGGAAAATTAGCCGAAGCGGAAACAAGCGTGATTATTATCGCCAATAAATGGGATGTAATTCCAGATAAGGATTCAAATACCGTAAATAAATACGAAGAATATATTCGTGCGCATTTGCCAATGCTTGATTATGCGCCAGTTGTTTTCACCTCAGCATTGAATAAGTTGCGTACCTCACAACTTTACGAATTAGTAAACGACATCAATGAAAGTCGGTTTACACAACTTTCAGAAAATCAGCTCAGCAAATTTATTAAACAAGCCATCGTGCGCCATAAACCAAGTCGTGG
>CAYZYJ010000049.1:0-6576 GCA_964482565.1 uncultured Gammaproteobacteria bacterium | reverse complement strand
AGTGAGCGAATATTGGGGTAAAAATCCTGACAGGACCCGTACGAATGGATTGCTTTCTACTTCGCTCTGATCGAGCTTCGGAGAACCACTACGTAGCTTCAGCGGAGTGTGGTCGTCGTTGGACTCCTCGCAATGACGAAAAAACTATCCCCTCTCCTATCCCCATTTCGCAATAACAGATTCATAAAGCAAACGCACACAAGCATCCACGGTTTTTTGGTTTCCTTGTCCACTCTTTTGATTCGCATGTTCATTCCATGTTTTATCTAATCTCACCAAAATGCCGTCGCCATACAAATCACGCATTTTTGAAGACCATTGCCGCCAATATTCTGCCCTCCCTTTGCCATCTTCATCTTTTACATGATCAAAGAAATACGCCTTATAAAGCAAGTCACGTAAATCAAAAACATCAACGGTAATACCTGCTTTTTCCGCTTTATTTCGTGCAATTTCAACCTTCGTTTTTTGTTCTTCTGTTAAGTTATCGCTTGCAGAGATATCAAAAAGCACGCCAAGTAATCGCCGTTCTGAAATATATACCCCTGACAGATGATCGTCACGCATTATCGCCTTTAATAAGGCGTCTATACCGGTTGACGAACCAAATATCTTGGGGTTTTCGTCTACAAACTCCTGAGTCAAGGTTTCCGTAACCGCCTCGTTTAGAAAAGAAAAGCGATCAGAAATTCTTGCGCCGGTGCGTTTATTGATAAAAGCCGGAGGCATGATGTCGCCAACAGAATCTTCCTCATCCGTCCCAAGGTCTGACGTTGCATAAAATTCACGGTCATAACTAATGGCATGAGCAGAAATGGCGTGGCAAAGCTCATGAATAACGGTTTTTTTAAAATTAGAACTTGCAACAACTGCAATCTCCTTCACATCTCCGTCATGAATTCCAACCCATTCGTTTAATGTTCCAAGGAGCGGATCAACCATTTTCACCTTCATGATTTCTAGTCGATTTTGTAACAATGCTTCTTGTTCTTCTGAAGCGTCAATATTCATAACGATAAAGCGAAGAAATTCACCAGCATATTGTTCTACAAAGCGATCACAAGCTTCTTGTGCTTCGGGCAAAACTTCTTTCGCAATATATTCTCCTCTTACTTTCAAAAATTCCATCCATACATCTAAGCTCAATTCATGAGACTCTAATGATTCAATAAAATCAAATTTAAAATCATCAACATCTCTTGAAAAATGAGAAAAGACAGGATTATTTAGCAGCCGTTCCGTTAATTTTCTTGGAAGCAAGTTATTGGCAAAATCTTCTTCCATGAATGAACCGTCAAGTTTTTCCATGGCGAGTTCTGCATAACGTTCTACTACTGCGGGATGACTGAATAAACCATCATTTATTGATCGTAAGTAATGGTCACCAAATATCGTTTGGGCAGAAGAACGAAATACATCCATTGATTCTTCAATTTCTTTTTTGTCTTCTCGAACAAAGCCACTTCTCCTCTCCTGGTTATTTGACATAGTGTTAGGCCCTTCTACTCCCCCTCTTTCAAATCCTTTTCTAAATACTCCAACACCTTTTTCGCATGGTCGCGGCCGCCGAGTCCAAATGCCAATCCACCAGCAAGGGCAACCATTGCCACGAATCCAGTAAAGAGCGTTTGGATTAGTTCACGGGCAATGCCAAGCTGAATGAGTGCCGCCATAAAACTAAAAACGAGCAAAGACCACTTTGCAATTCCACTTGCAAACCCAGCACTTTTCATTTTTGTAGCCGTAAGCGCGGAACGAATCAAATTCTCGAGCAAATTCGCAACCATCACACCCACAATCAAAATCACAACCGCAATCAAAACGTTTGGAATATACGCAACAACCGCCGAAAGGAAAACGGTAATTTGATGCCATTCCAAAATGTCAGCACTCGCAATAAGCGCCATAATAACAACAACCCATTTCACTAAAAACGCCAAAATTTCACCCGTATCAATCGTTAATCCCGTTTTTTCGAGCATCTTTTTTATTTCGAGCTGTTCTAATAATTCATCAACTTTCAATAAACGAACACCGCGCAATACTGCCGTCTTCAATACGTTTGCAAGAATAAATCCAACAATTAATACAATCACCGCCACACCAATGCGCGGCAAATTCAATAAAGCACTCGCCCACATATCGGCAAAAGCGAGGCGAAGAATGTCTACGTATTCTGGCATAAAAATAGGGTTATGACGTTAATTTCCTCCCTAAAGCGTCTTTGGTTGTTGCGGTTATTTTTGGGCCTTTTTCATAAAACGGCACCAACATTTCACTCATTTCAGGCGCCAATTGGCCAGAATAAATTTCTTGCATCATTTCCAAATCGCTTTTTTCTTTCGGCTTAATCATGCCATAAAGTGGCATTTTTTGCACAAAGCCAATGGTATTCACAATCGCTAAAATCGTACGAAGCGACGTAGAAGAACCAGGGCCAATGACGGCGTAAATTACCTCAATATCATTCACTGACTGATTTTTCTCATGCAAATACGTATCGATATTACGCAAATACGCTTCTGGCGTGCTAGGCATTTCTTTGCCATCGCCTCCAATTTCACCAATAAAAAGCGTAGTAATCTCTTGCCCATTTAGGTACAACTTCATATCAATCCATCATCGAGCACATTTATGAGAACAACTTTATTTGCATCAATTAACGAAGAAAGGAAACGATCTTTTACCTCGGCGCGGTAAAGATATTCTTCTTTTGGCATATAGGTAAAGTTGATTTCGCGGCCCAATTCATTTTCAAAATTCGCAATCGCCGTATGCAAAGCCTTTTCTGAAATATCGCCGACTATCAACATGTCGGAAGAAATCGTAAAATTATCCACAAATTTTCCGGTCAAAAAAACCAAATCCACTCGGCCTTTTTCGCGCAATTCATCAATAAACGGTTTATTCATCATTACCGCCGACTTTTTCATGATGCTTTTCATTTCCTCTAAAAACGGAAAGCCTAAATTGGTTCGGTAAAACTTTTTATTCACTTTTTTTCCAGGCTTTGTTTCGGTTTCATCGTCGCCCTCAACATCCTCACCGTCACCTTCTACCACTTCCAAAATTCCAACCTCGATAAGATTCTGAATTTCACGGCGCACCGAATTTAATTGCGCATCAATGCGACGTGTTAATTCGCGAACAAAAAAAGCTTGCTCGCAATTCTCCATTAAGAGGCGCAATAATCGCACGCGTGTCTTTGAACCGAAAAGTTGTTCAATACGAAAATCACGTACTTCTTCTACTTTTCCACTTTGTGGAGCTGATGATTTTGAAGTTTCCGACATACTCTGTATCTTTGATAGAAGCTAGTGTAAGATGATGAGGCAAATTCGTAAAGGGCTATGGAAAAATTAGGCGTTAAATCGGCAAAGCATCATTCCCTAGAAAATGGAGCGCATGCTTCGGTTTTTGTGTATCTTGAGCCACTTTCTGTTGGCGGATCGGTTTTTTGTGTGGTGGAATTGCATGGACGGGTCGATGAAAAGCGTCAGCAAATTACCCGCATCATCGGTTCGCATTTAGCGCAAATTGTCGGAATCCAAGAAAAGGACACAAATATTGTTCGGCGATTTGAACAGTCCCTTCAAGCAATAAATACGGAATTAAAACAGCTCGTGCAAAAGGGCTTGCAAATTCCTTTTTCTGATTTACGCGCCGTACTTGGCGTGCAATACAAAAACGAAATCTATATTAGCGGATGCGGCGAAATCTCGGCGATTTTTATGCATCAAACGGCAAAATCACGCTATGCCATTTACGAATTAAACGAACAATTCGCGGGCGAAGATCAATCACTCGCAAATCCTTTTATTACCGTGCTTGATGGTGAATTACATCAAGGCGATGCGTTTTATGTGGCCACGGCGCTTTCGGCACGCGAAATTAGCATGCATGAATTGCAAGAAGTACTCGTTACCTTGCCGCCTTCTGGAGCCTTAAAACGCATTCAGCAATATAGCGCGCCAGGAAAAGAATATGGTGGAGTTGCGTTTAAAGTGGTAAATCGCGAAGTTGGCGGGCCGCCGAAAAAAATCAACCCAATTTCTTCTATTGAACAACTTGGTAAAACAAAAGATGACACCGCGGAATTGCTCGGTGAACAAAGCCCCGATATTCAAAACGCTATTCATCGAATCACAAAACCATTTTTAAAACAGCTCTCAGCTCCTGGAACGCGTGGGCCAAAACGAATGTTTGGGTATATTTTGCGACTAGTTATTCGGTTCATGGGCATTATTACCGCGCTCTTTATTCAGCTCGGTAAGCGTATTTCTAGTTTTGTTTTAGCGAAAATCAAAAAAGACCAATCAAAAAAGAGTGCGCCAGAAACGGCAAAAGCAAAAAAATTCTCGCAACTTCTTCAAACAATCAAAGCTATTCCACTCGCAGCAAAACTTATTGCTGCCATTTCGGTTTTCAGCTTATTACTTGTGATTGGTGTGATTTCTTTTATGAATACGCGCACCGATAGCACGGATTCGCAAGAAGCATTTATCGCCATCACCACGCGCGTTACCGAACGAAAAGATGCTGCAGAAGCGGCGTTGATTTACAAAGATTCTGCTCAAGCTCGGGTTTTGCTAGCCGAAGCATCTGCGTTAATTGCCACCGTTAGCCCCGCAACGCGTGCCGAAGAAGAAACCGTGGAAACGTTGCGAACCGATATTAACCGCATTCTCTATTCCATGCGCGGCATTACCGAACCTGAGCTTACAGAAATTGCACAAATTGACGGCGAACGCATGAGCACTTTCTCCGAAGCGAATGGCGTTTTATACGGACTCACAGCAAATGCAAACCTTTACCGATTAAATACGCTCAATTCAACAGTCGACATCATTCAAACGCAAAGCAATGCAATTTCGGGCGTGAAAGCGATAACGGGTGAAGGAGCAAATGTCTTATTTATTGATGATAATAATCGCCTTGCACGCATCGACACGGCATCGAATACCTTGCGCTTGCTTACAAGTGGCGTGGAACAATTAGCGAGTCCTAGCGATTTATTCATGTATAATGGCACGCTTTATGTGCTCAATGCGGCGAATAATCAAATCGTTCGTATGCGTGCGCAAGCTGACGGATTTGAAGCTGGTACCAATTGGATTACATCAAACCTCACAAATTTGAATGGCATGAAATCACTTGCAATTGATGGAGATATTTACGTTCTTACTGGTTCAGAAATTAAACGTTTTGCTTCAGGCCGCGAATTGGCGTATACCACCGCAAGCGTTGACCCAGCATTAATGAATGCGTCAAAAATCTGGACAACCCTTGGTACGGATTACTTGTATATTCTCGACCCCGTTGAAGGCCGAGTGGTGATTTTTGAAAAGTCTGGCGCATTTGTCACCCAATATGCAAGCGAACAACTCAAAGGAGCGGTTGGATTTGTGGTGCGTGAAAATGAAAAGAAAATCTATTTTGCCACGCCGGAACGATTCTATTCCTTCCCCACAACGCATCTATTGCGTTAGTGTCGGCCATGATACAATAAAAGCAATTAACCAAATTCTATGATTCCAACCTGGGATGATAATAAACCGCTTTCGATTATTGCAAGCGTATTAATGGGGATTTTAATTGTATTCGTTGCTTCTGAATCCGTGAATAGTATTCGCGAAGGTCAGCAGATTGGTAAACCCGCTCCTGCCGAAAACCTCATTGTGGTAGATGGCCTTGGAAAAGTTACCGCAATTCCAGACATTGCAACTGTTACCCTTGGTGTTGAAACAAAAGGTAATACCGTTGAAGAAGCGCAGAATAAAAACACCGCAACCACTAATTCATTAATCGCTCAAGTAAAAGCGCTTGGCATTGCTGATCTTGATGTTCAAACACAGAATTACAGTGTTTACGAAGATAACTTTTGGAATCCACAAACCGGCGAATATGTTTCGCAGGGTTGGATTGTAAATCAATCCGTTGTGGTAAAAGTACGCGACACAGCACTTACTCAAAGCGTTTTAACGGTTGCTGGTCGCAATGGTGTAACCAATGTGTATGGGCCAAATTTCTCGGTTGATAATCCAGAAGCTTACCGCACCGCAGCACGAGAAAAAGCCATCGAAGACGCAAAAACCAAGGCAGAAGCAATTGCAGAAGCCCTTGATTTAAAACTTGATGTGATTGTTGATTACTCCGAATACCTTGGTTCAGACTCCAATTACCCATATTATGCTGAAAGAGCGATCGATGGCATGGGCGCAGGCGGAGCGCCAGATTTACAAGTAGGTAGTGAAGAGATTCAGTTGAATGTAACAATTACCTACCGATTAGCAAAATAAAATGTAAAACGGGCTTCGGCCCGTTTTGTTTTTGCAAAAAGAAATGACCCCGCTCTTCCATGAAGAAGCGGAGTCATCGAGCTTTACGAGCTCGACACGATGTCGTTGTCGGCGAGAAGATCGAAGTTCGGGGGTCGGATTTCGGTATCCAAATCACTCACGTCTTCTTTCTTTCCCCCTTCACCAAGAAGTTTCAGTTCCAATGCCTCCATACGGCGTTTCCGATTCGCAACCGCAGGAAGAAATCGGGTGCCTTGTGATTTGTGAAGTTCGATTG
>CAYZYJ010000048.1:0-6712 GCA_964482565.1 uncultured Gammaproteobacteria bacterium | reverse complement strand
GGGCCCTGAAGTTCGTGAACTTCAGGGCGGGCCCACGCGTCCGTGCCCGAGGCGCAATTGAATTGCAAATGCAATTCAATTGCATCTGCACGCGATTCTGAGGCGAGGAGTTTTGCTTGACGGAATCGTTGATCTTTTTTATAGTCAATCGTCACATCTTGGAGGATATGTGCATATACTTGTTGCTGAGGCGAAAAGCTTCTACAGAAAAGAACAACAAGACGTTCATTTGGTCGTCAAAAACCTACGCGTAGAAGGAGATGTGCTTGCAATTGTTTGTGATGGGCATGGCGGGAAATACGGCAGATTCATTGCACAAACAGTTGTAAACGAAGTAGCTAAAGGCATTAAGGAGGTGCAAAATCCGTTCATGGAGTCTGAGGTGCGCTTTCTGATAGGTGAAATAGCAGCCAGAATCCGACGCTTGCCGGAGTCGTATGGTGCGGGGGCAACGCTTGCATTCATGTACCGTGCGGGCAAACAATTGCTGGTTGGAAATGTTGGCGATTCCACTGTGGAGGCGGTGTTTTCGCATGGCATTTATGTCCTTACCGAGGACCATTCGAACAAAAACAGTGCGGAATGCGCTCGCATGAAACAAAGCGGATGGCTCATGAACGAGCAGCGGTACTTCGTGAGCGAGGCCGAGGACGCGGGGGAAATCGCTGTTTCACGGGCATTTGGTAATTCGCAGTTCAAGGCCATGAAAGCAACCCCACTTCTTGCAACTTACAACGTTACCGAAGAACCATGCTGTTTCTTGGTTGCTACCGACGGCGTGGAATACACCGTGAAACGTGGTCGAGTTCCACTTTACCACTTACTAAAAAGTGAGTGCAACAATGGAGCGGACGTGTTCAAAATCGCGCTCGAAGCATCGGCTCGTGAAAACGCCACCGCCGTTCTGATCGGCAAATTTGCAAAGTCCCTTTCCTCAACGTGAGGGGAGGGGCATTTTCTTTTATTGAATTTTCCGCCCATTTTGGTAGCATGTCTTGGTATGCTTTATAACCATTCCGTGATTGATTCAAAGTGGCAAAACCGTACCGAACAGGAAGGTGTTTTTCGCGCTGAATTTCCGTCTCAAAAAGATCCTTATTATTTATTGATTGAGTTTCCTTTCCCGTCTGGAGCTGGGTTGCATGTGGGTCATCCTCGCAGTTATACCGCACTAGACGTAATTGCACGCAAACGTCGAGCAGAAGGGTATAACGTTCTTTACCCAATTGGTTGGGACGCTTTTGGTTTACCAACAGAAAATTACGCCATCAAAACAGGCAGAAAACCAGCTGACGTAACGGCAGAAAATATCGCCACGTTTACAAGGCAGTTAAAATCGCTTGGTTTTAGTTTTGATTGGTCACGCGAAGTGAATACGACCGATCCTGCATATTACAAATGGACGCAATGGATGTTTTTAGCATTTTTCAAAGCAGGATTAGCCTATAAAAAAGCAACGCTCATTAATTGGTGCGTAAGTTGTAAAATTGGTTTAGCGAATGAAGAAGTAGTTGCAGGAGCTTGCGAACGATGTGGCGGACATATTGAAAAACGAGAAAAGGAACAGTGGATGATTGCGATTACCAAATATGCCGACCGATTAATCGACGGACTTGATTCGGTTGAATATTTACCGAAAATTGCCAAGCAACAAATTGATTGGGTGGGGAAAAGTGAAGGTGCAGAAATTGATTTTTCTGTGAAAGATGGTGCAGAAAATATTACGGTATTCACCACGCGACCCGATACGATTTTTGGCGTGACCTACGTTGTTCTCGCGCCAGAACATCCACTCGTTGCAATACTTACAACAACAAAGCAGAAAGAAGCGGTTGAGGAATACCTTGTACAAACGGCAAAGAAAACCGATATGGAACGCGGCGACGACACCAAAGAAAAAACCGGTGTTTTTTCTGGTGCTTATGCCATCAACCCGGCGAATGGTGAAGAGGTACCTATTTGGATTGCAGATTATGTATTAGGTCATTATGGAACAGGTGCTGTAATGGCGGTTCCAGCGCACGACGAACGCGATTTTGCTTTTGCGCAAGCTTTTGCCTTGCCGGTCATCGATAAACCGCTTCTTGATTTTGATGAAGCGATAGCGGTAACAAAAGGAAAACGAACGGTAAAATACAAGTTGCGAGACTGGGTTTTTAGTCGTCAGCGTTATTGGGGCGAACCAATTCCACTTGTGCATTGCGAAAGCGGATGCAGTTCTGAAACGGGCGGATGGGTTGCGGTAAACGAAACAGATTTGCCAATCACATTGCCAGAAATTGAACATTACGAACCAACGGATTCTGGCGAATCGCCACTCGCTTCGATTGATGCATGGGTGCAAACCACATGCCCGAATTGCGGCGGAAAAGCGAAACGCGAAACCGACACCATGCCAAACTGGGCGGGTTCGAGTTGGTATTTCTTGCGTTATATTGATCCGCATAATGCACAGGCATTTGCGAGCAAAGAAGCGCTTGCATATTGGATGCCGGTTGATTGGTATAACGGCGGTATGGAACACACCACGCTCCACCTTTTGTATAGTCGTTTTTGGAATATGTTTTTGCATGACCAAGGATTTGTGCCGATTGCGGAACCCTATGCAAAGCGCACGAGTCATGGATTGATTTTGGCAGAAGACGGTTCAAAAATGAGTAAGTCTAAAGGAAATGTGGTGAATCCAGATGAGATCGTGCAGGAATATGGCGCCGACACCTTGCGCATGTATGAATTATTTATTGGACCATTTTCTGAACCAGCGCCGTGGAATACCAATGGTGTGCTTGGTGTTCGCCGATTTTTAGAACGGGTCATGAAATTACCTGAGTTGATTGCAGAAACCGAATCAGAAGAAGTAACGCGCGCCGTGCATAAACTCCTCAAACAAGTGAGTGCCGATATTGAATCCATGCGTTTTAATACGGTCGTCGCCGCGTTTATGTCTACGTTAAATGATGTTCAAAAGGCAGGCGCAATCACAAAATCAACGCTACGTTTATTCCTAATTATTCTTTCACCTTTTGCTCCGCATGTGGCAAATGAAGTTGCGGAAATGATTGGGGAAACGTCTTTACTTGAAACGCAAACCTGGCCAAAGCCCGATGAATCAATTCTTCTTACAAGCACAATTCAATTAGTGGTGCAGGTAAATGGAAAATGGCGAGCGGAAATAACCATTCCGACTGAATCGACTGAAGAAGAGGCAATTGCGCAAGCAAAATTACAAGAAAACGTGGCAAAGCATTTGGTGCAAGAACCGAAAAAAGTGATTTACGTTGCCGGTAAGCTTATTAACTTCGTTGTTTAGTTATGAACGTGGCGGTAATTGGAACGGGGTATGTTGGCCTGATCCAAAGCGTTTGCTTGGCGCATTTGGGGCATCAGGTGATTGGATTTGAAATTGACGCCGAAAAAGTTGCACGGCTAAATCGTGGCGAAGCGATTTTGTTTGAACAGGATTTACCGGAATTGTTACAAAAAGGTTTGAGTGAAAAGCGGTTACGGTTCACGAATGATTCAATCGAGCTCACAGCATTTAAACCAGAAATTATTTTTATTTGTGTTGGAACGCCAAGTACGGAAAATGGAGGCTGTGATTTACGATTTGTAAAAGAGGCACTTGCAATGATTGAGGCGCACTTCGATGCTTCGGTATTGATTGTGTTAAAAAGCACCATTCCGCCAGGCACCACTGCCGAATTACGAGCAAGCATGAAAAATCCCGCTTGGCGATTTGCAGCGAACCCTGAATTTTTACAACAGGGAACAAGTATTAAAAACTTCTTGCACCCACATCGTGTTGTAATTGGTGTTGAGAATGAAGAGGCTGAACATTTATTGCGTGAAGTGTATAAAGATATTGATGCGCCAATTGTAGTGAGTGATGTAAATACGGCACAACTTATTAAGTATGCTTCAAACGCCATGCTTGCTTTGCGACTTTCATTTATGAACGAAATGGCGGTGATTGCAGATTTGCTAAACGCTGATATTAAAAAAGTAGAAGAAGGCGTTGGATTAGACCCGCGGATTGGAAAAGCTTTTTTACGTACGGGCGCTGGTTTTGGTGGTTCTTGTTTTCCAAAAGATGTATTGGCGCTTTATGAAACAGGAAAGCATGCGGGCTATGAATCAAAGTTAATTGAACCAATTATTCGCGTAAATGAAGAACAAACTAAACGATTTGTGCAAAAAGCACGCGAACGATTGCATGGATTTCAAAGTAAGACCCTTGCGATTTGGGGACTTACTTACAATAAAGGAACCGATGATTTGCGTGATTCGCCAGCGATGACGATTTGTGAAGAATTACTTTCGGAAGGGGCGATATTGCAGGTTTTTGATCCACAGGGAATGCAAAACGCAATGACGCATTTCGGTGATCGTGTGAATTATGCCTCATCTGCGCATGAAGCGCTTAAAAACGCTGAATGCTTATTTGTGCTTACGGAATGGCCAGAATTTTTAGAAGAAGATTTTAGGATTGTGGCGCATGAATTGAAACAGAAGCTTGTTTTTGATGGAAAACATGCATTGCAAGCCGAAAAATTGGCGCAAGCGGGAATGGAAGTGATTGGTATTGGATTAAAGAAAAACACTGGCTAGGGGAGCCAGTGCAGTTGAGTGTTGTTAGCGTTTTTTGTAGTACGTGAAGCGTTTGAGAAGCGGGGGGAGATGAGACCCGTTCGCAACGGCGATCATATCTCCTACTTCACGAGGGTGGCATGCGCCAAGTTTCAGGTGGGTAAACTCGCCGAGACCCCGCACCCGTCCTCCGGCCGCCTCTACAATCAGTTTGCCCGCAGCGACGTCCCATTGGCCGAGCGACGGATGCTCGACAAGGTAGGAATCGATACCGCCACTTGCAACTTCGCAAAGAGCAAGTGCGCAACTTCGCATGCCGCGAATATATAGTTCCGTGGCATGGTCAAAACGCCCATTGCGCAGCATTTCGGCATTCGCTCCCACCCTCGACCAAGGGAAGGGCACGCGGATTTTGGCCTGAAATGGTTTGCTATTGCGTTTGGGTTTTTCTCCCTTCACGCAGGTATAAAGCTGATTCAGTGCCGGCGCATGTACGACACCAAGCATCACCTCGCCTTCTACCTCGAGTGCCACCGAAATCGCCCATGTCGGGTCGTGTTCCACGAAGGCCTTGGTGCCGTCGATGGGGTCCACAATCCACGAGCATGTACTCGCACGTTCGTTTTCTTCAAGTGGGGATTCTTCGCCAATCCATGCAGCACCCGGCATAAGTTTCCGAAGCTCCTCTTTCAAGAACGCTTCTACGGCTTTGTCTGTCGCAGTAACCGGGCTTAAGTCGCCCTTTTGTTCCACCGCGAGCGATGGATAACGAAACGATTGCATGGCAAGGCTGCCAGCTTGAAGCACGATGCCTTCAACGACGTGTAATAATTTACTGTAAGGAACAGGAATTGAAACCATGGGTACCCCCTGTGAGTTCTTGCGAACGCTAGCAGAAAAAGAGCTATTACGCAAGGGTAATTTCGGGGTGTTTTTGCGCTAAAGCCTGACGCGCTTGTAAATACGATTCAATTCTTTTTGGTGTTTTGCCAATTATTTTCCACGGTAAACGGTAGAGGATTTTTGGCATCCATGCACTTCCAATGCGAGATGCACCACTAATTTGCACGCTAAACAGCGGGGCGGCACTGACGCAAATGCCCGTTTTTCCACTCTTCACCATACGTAGCCATAAATCCCAATCTTGCAACCGTTTTACCGATTCATCAAAAAGGGGGAAGTCGGAGCGGCGAATAAGGGTTGTGGTATGAATATAGTTTGTTTTAAAAAGGCGCGGTGCAGAAAAAGGCAATCCTTTAAACGTTTTCCACCCAAAGCGAAATCCAGAATAGGCAAAAGAGTGTTCAGGGTGATTGGTTAAGGCGAGCGCCATCAATTCAATCGCATTTGGTTTCATAATGACATCGGCATCACAAAAAATCACAAAATTCCCTGTCGAAGCAGCGAATCCATTATTTCGTGCTTTTGGCGCGCCACTATTGCCTTGTTGCAAATAACGAATCCGACCAAGAAATGGTTCAAGGGTTGGCGCAGTATTATCGGTCGAACCGTCATCAACCACAATAATTTCTTTTATTGGCCATGATTGCGAAAAGAGCGACAATAAACATGCAGGCAAGGTAGATGCATGATTGTATGCAGGAATAATGACGGAAACAGGTTCTTTGTGCATAATAAAAGAATTGTAGGGGGTAATGGAGGGAAAGACAAGCAAATTACATGGTGATCGGGAAAAATGTGAAGAATCCAAAGGGGAAATGGGTAACGACGGGGTTATTGGGTTTTGTATTTGGATTGGTGCTCTTTGCGGTTTGGGATAAGTTTTCGTTGATTGGATTGATTGCGGGCCTGTTGTTTTTGAGTGTTTTGTTCATTTATCGTGCGCCACAGATAGCTTTTTTGCCGTTCTTGTTAATGAGTTTGTGTGTGGGTATTGTCGTTGCTGATTGGCGAGTGATGCACGCCGCACCACCACTTTCGGAACAATCGGTTGTGGTGGAGGGGGTGGTGAAACGTGTACAAGTAAGTGATAAGGTTCGATTAACAGTGAACACATTATTTATTGATGGTGAACAAGTGCAGGGTGCGATGTATGTTTACGCGCCGATTTACCCAAAACTTGAATACGGCACAACCATTCGTTTTGCATGCGAAGTGATGCCGC
>CAYZYJ010000047.1:0-6808 GCA_964482565.1 uncultured Gammaproteobacteria bacterium | reverse complement strand
TTTTTCTGCTATACTTTAGTTCTAGCTCTTTAGGACTTGGAGGATGAAATGGACGAATTAATTCGGTTAGAAGTTGAAGGAGTGCGATTTCGAGTTGGAATTGTTCGGACAGCCGCGGAGATGCATGCAGTGCTTCGGTTACGTTGGGATGTTTACGTCTCAAGACACGATCCGAAACCTGGGCAGATCCATTCAAACGATGTTCCGGAACCGTTCAGAACGCTGGAATTGGAGTCCGATGAATTCGACCGTGATGCAGTTCATTTGGTTGCTGAGCGTGAAGAAAATGGAGTTAGCCGGGTCGTTGGAACGATAAGATACATACGTGCAGATACCGGCTTGCTACTTGAGAAATCAAAGTTTGCTGATTGGCAACTGACTTTTCCGGTTCTCGTACGGAGCAATACAATGCTTGAACGAGATCAGACCTTTGAACCGAGCCGATGGATTGGGCCTTTAGAATGCTTACCATCTGGAAAAAAAGTGCAGGTGTCAATGTTGCTGATCCGTGCTGGACTTGTTGTGTCACGTAGGTGTCGGCGTAAGTGGTGGGTGAACGCAATCACTCATAAAAAACTTGTGCAAATTCACGACAAGTGGCCCTTCATTGAGATTGGTCCAAAAGGACCACACCTGTATCATGGTACCGAAGTCACTGTTTGCGTGCTTCCAATTCCAGACAGCGAAGATCTGGATTATGGATATGCAGCAGTGATTCCTTAAGACGAGGCCCCGCCTCGTCTTTGTGTTATAATGTTATAAAAGGAGGTATGAATGAAATTATTGTAACTATTCAATTTTTCACATTCTTGATTGGGCTGTTGTTTGGTTGTTACATCTTTGTAAAAAATCCACGCAACCACATATTTCAAGTCTTTTGTTTAACAGTGCTCGGCGTAGTCGGATGGAACCTTTCTATATTACTGTTACTGACAGGAAGTGTACCGCCGCTTTTGCCAGGAAAACTTGCATTTTCATTTGTTACATTAATTGCTGTGGCGCTTGCATTTTTTGTAAGTATTTTTCCACGACCTATTAAACATGTGCGGATATTGAATGTGTTTAATATTGCAATTGGTTTATTATTTTTTATTCTTCCCCTTTTGCCAGTTTTTGTCTCTGAGGTATTTTTGGTAGACGGCCATATAACTGGAGATCTAAACTTGCCGTTATTTGGTTTTTGGTTACTGCATTACGTTCTTACATTATTGGTGTCACTTTTTGTTTTAATTTTTCGTACAAGAAAGTTTATTGGAGTTGAAAGAAATCGTGCGCTTCAGATTCTTGCTGGTTTTAGTTTATTCTTGTTTCCAATGTTAATGACGCAAGCTATTTTACCGTTGTTTTTTAATGATTTCCGTTGGAATAACTTAGGACCGGTTTTTACCATCTTTTTGTTGATATTTATTGGAAGCGCCATTATCAACTATCGCCTTTTCGACATCCGTTGGATTGTTGGAAAATCACTTTTATTCTCTTCGCTTATTGCTATCGTGATTTGGGCGATCATGAGTATTGCCTTCTTGCTTTCCGGCGTTTTGGGGCAAACCATTGCCATTGTGATCGCTTCTTTGGTGGTGGTTGTTTTCTACAACCCCCTTTGGAAAGGTATTGATTACTTGGTGAATAAAATTGTGAACTATGGTTCATACGACCCGGTTAAAGCAACGGATGAATTATTCGACATCGTGCGAACCGAAGGAGAATTAACCGAATTAACACGCACCCTTTTCGACCGATTCAAACATTATTTTGCGGCGAATGAAATCGCTTTATACGTTTACCAACCAAATACTTCTAAAATTTTAGACTTCACTTGCGAAGGATTCCCACAATCTTGCGAACGGGCAGCAGGGCCACTTGCTGTAATGGCGCGCGAAGCTGGATATAAAATTATTGAACGTGAAGAAGTGATTTGGCAACAGAAATTTGGCGTCGACGCTAAACGTTTAGAGCGTGAATTGCCGTGGCTTGATGTATTGAATCGTTACAAGCTAGAAACTGTTGTACCGTTTACGATCGATAATCGCTTGGTAGCGCTTATGGCTTTTGGTGGACGCAATGGCGACGCAGCCCTTCATGTGCGCGACGTGCGATTCCTTGATTTGGTTCGCGCAGCTATTTCGCCGGCACTTGAAAACGCAGCGAAATTCGAAGAAATCAAAAAGCTCTACGAAAACTTGGCCGAACTCGACAAAGCAAAAAGCGAATTTATTAACGTGGTTTCTCACCGTTTCCGCACCCCGCTTTCTGCCATTCGTTGGAATTTAGAAACCGTGCTCGACGTGTACAAAGATGAACTCGCAAAAGACATTCACCATTCGCTTACCGATACGCATGACCGCACCCTTTTCTTGATCGATACGCTCGACCGATTATTTGAAAGTTTGGCACTTGAAAGTGGAAAATTCCGTTTGCGTCCTGAAGCATTTTCGCTCAAAGAATTATTTACCGACATGCAGGGCGAAGTAAAACGTTCTTGCGAAAACGCGCATATTCGCTGCTCAATCAAGCTTACCGATGCCGAAGTAGTGGCTGATGGAAAGCGCATTGTGAGCGCCGTAAAATCGATTATTACAAATGCGATTCAGTACACACCACCTGGTGGATATATTAAAGTTTTGGTTGAACCAACGGCAACGGGCATTGAAGTAGTTGTCGAAGACACGGGAATTGGTATTCCAAAAGAGGCGCAAGAAAAGATTTACGATAAGTTTTACCGCGCGAAAAATGCCATCCTTACCTATGCCGACGGCCAAGGACTTGGGCTCTACTTTGTGAAAAAGGTGGTGGAATTGCATGGCGGAAAGATTCAGTTAAAATCACAACTCGGCGTTGGTACCACGTTCACGCTCCGTATTCCCGCAAAAGTCGTCATCACAAAAAAGAAAGCAAAGAAAGGGAAGTAGAACTATGTTTTTGTATAATATTCCAAAGCACACTGAACGTCGGAAAGAGTTGAGGCAGAGGAGTACGGATACAGAACAGAGTTTATGGCGGGTAATGAAGGGAAAACAACTTGGAGTAAAAGTGAGACGACAATTTGGCATTGGATATTATATTGTCGATTTTTACATTCCGTCATTAAAATTAGCTATCGAGATAGACGGTGAATCTCATTTTACAGAGGCGGGCATGGCATACGATCAGGAAAGAGACGATTTTATAAGTGGGCTATTCATCACAACTATTCGGTTCACAAATGATGAGGTTCGGAATAACCTTGACGGAGTACTTGAGACGATTCTAGACACAATAAAGACAAAGACCCCCTCCAGCTCCCCCTTAGCTAAGGGGGAGAGACGAGAAGAATCGCCACCCCTCCTTGATTAAGGAGGGGCCGGGGGAGGTCTTTCTGGGATTTATGTTTGACTTTTTCGCGAAATTTTCGTATTCTACTCGCTTATGAATAAGCGCGAAGTTTACTTAGACCATGCTGCTACAACACCGGTTGACCCACGGGTTTTTGAAGCAATGTCGCCTTATTTTACAACGATTTCTGGGAATCCTTCGAGTTTTCATTCGAGCGGAAAATCCGCACGCGATGCAGTTGAGTCTGCACGCGAAACAATTGCTCGCCTTATTCACGCTCGAAGCGACGAAATTTTATTTACTTCTGGCGGTACCGAATCCGACAATTTAGCGATTTTAGGCATTGCGCGTGCGCATAAATCCAAAGGAAATCACTTAATCACAACAACAACGGAACACCCTGCTGTTTTAGAGGCAATGCAATACTTGCAAGCAAAAGAAGGGTTTGAGGTGACGTTTTTAGAAGTTGATCGTGAAGGAAAAGTTTCTGCCGAATTAGTAGCAAAGGCAATTAAGCCAGAAACGATTTTGGTTTCGGTGATACTAGCGAATAATGAAATCGGCACCATCAACCCAATTGCAGAAATTGGGCAAATGATTGCAAAACAGAAGTCCGCAACTGGTTCGGTATTCCCGTATTTTCATACCGACGCATGCCAAGCAGCGGGCGCTTTGGAAATCGACATGACAAAACTGCATGTGGATTTACTCACCCTTAATGCCGGCAAAATGTATGGGCCAAAAGGCATTGGCGCACTTTATGTGAAACGCAATGTGAAAATTCAGCCCATCACTTTTGGTGGTTCGCAAGAAAAAGGAAAGCGACCAGGAACAGAAAATGTGCCAGGTATTATTGGACTTGCAACGGCGTTCGAACTTGCCGAAAGTGTGCGCGAAGCCGAAGGGAAGCGATTGGTGGAATTGCGCGATAAACTCATCGCCGGCATTTTAACGAGTATTCCAAAAACACGCCTGAACGGACATAAAACAGATCGATTGCCGAATAATGTAAATATTTCGTTTCTCGATATTGAAGGGGAAGCCTTACTTTTGTATCTCGACGCAAAAGGCATTTACGCCTCTACCGGTTCAGCCTGCACAAGCGCAACACTCGACCCAAGCCATGTTATTTTGGCGCTTGGTTTGCCGTATGAAGTGGCGCATGGTTCAATGCGATTCAGTTTAGGGCGACAGACAACAGAAGCTGACATTGATTACGTTTTGCAAGAATTACCGCCACTCGTTGAATTGTTACGAAAAATCAGTCCCGTGAACGTGGACGAAAAATACTTCCTATGAACCACAAAGCTGAACCAGTAAAAGGAACCGCGGGTGACGTTTCGAGCCATGATAAATCACAGTCGTGGTTTTATTCCGATATTGTGAAAGAACATTTTTTCACGCCGAAAAACTTTTTAGACCGTGAACCATTAGCCGGTGAATTTAATGCGCTTGGAAAAGTTGGAAGCCCTGCTTGTGGCGACGAGTTAAAAGTGTGGCTTTATGTGAATCCGGAAACCGAAGTGATTGAACGCATGGCATGGAAAACGTTTGGTTGTGGTTCGGCAATCGCTTCAACATCTATGGCTTCGGTGATGGTTACGGAAAACGGGGGAATGACTTTAGCAGACGCACGAAAACTCAAACCGCAAAGTATTATGGAGCGTTTGGGTGGATTGCCTCAGCGTAAATTTCATTGCTCGGTACTTTGCGATAAAGCGCTGCGGGACGCCATTAATGATTATTACCG
Source organism: uncultured Gammaproteobacteria bacterium (assembly GCA_964482565.1). Lineage (GTDB taxonomy): Bacteria > Patescibacteriota > Patescibacteriia > UBA9934 > UBA9934 > CAYFMS01. The sequence goes on along the minus strand of CAYZYJ010000047.1, from coordinate 1,746 downwards.
CACCACCAATCAAATCGATAAAATGCAGGTTGAAGCGTCGCGTATCATCGACAGCGTGGCAAAAGTAACCGACCGCGATATTGAAGAAGCGGTTTTAGAAGGGGCGGTAACGCTTGAAGCGGTGCAGAAAAAAACGAAAGCAGGCATTGGGAATCCAAGCGTTTTGCCAGCGGTAGAGGAGTTGATTCGTTTTTACAAAGAGAAGTATTTTGGTTAAAATGGTTGTATAAATTGTTATTATGAAAATTCGCGTCGTCGTTGATCCTGATTTATGTATTGGTGCTGCAAGTTGCGTAACGGTTGATCCGGCAACTTTTGTGATGAATGAAGATAATAAGGCCTATGTACTAGAACATGGCCAAGATTTTGGGGATCCGCAATATGAACGCACGTTTGAGGTAACGGAAGATGAAAAAGAGAATATTATTCTTGCGGCACAATCCTGCCCAACGCTTGCGATTTTTGTTTATGACGAAGCGGGCGTACAACTTTACCCGGATATTTAGAAGAGTTTAACGCTTTTTGAATCGTCTCTCCCCCAGATATGGGGGAGCTGGAGGGGGCGAACTCATCACTTTAACAATTAGCGGGTCCTGTCGGAATTTTTACCGCTTCCTACAACCTACAAACCACTCACTACTCACTCTGTCCTATGCGTTACGTTATTATTGGTGCGGGGATTTCTGGCACAACAGCGGCCGAAGAAATTCGTAAAGCCGACCCGAATGCCGAAATTACCTTAATCGGAAAAGAACCTCACCCTTTGTATTCGCGTGTATTGTTACCGCATTATTTGAAAGGCAAAGTCCCGCGCGAACGCGTTTTTTTGAAAAAGTGGGAATGGTATGACGCACAACATATTACCTACGAAGCGGGTGTAGAAGTGCTTGAAATCGACATGCAACATAAATTCGTGGCAACCGACGACGGCCGTGAACATGCTTTTGACGCATTGCTGATTACAGCAGGAACCGACGCGCGATTATTTGACGAAGATAAACGAGGTGTTTCGTATTTACGCACGCTCGACGACGCCGACCACTTGGCAGAATTATTGCGCGAAATGCGGATGCGAAAAGAAAAGCAGGGCGCGATTTACGGCGGAGGATTTATGGCGCTTGAGTACTTGAATTTATTTGCGCAAAGTCACATTACGACCACCATGTTTTTACGTGGAAAAGGATTTTGGAATAGCATATTAACCGATGAAACGCAGGACTTTCTTTTGCACTATATCCGTTCAAAAGGTGTGGATGTGTTTACCGGTATTTCTGATTTTACGCTTGAAGGCGAAAAGGAATTAACGGGCGTGGTAGCAAACGGCGATTTTCATAAAGCGAGTTTGCTTGGTATTGGGATTGGTTCGCAATTTGAAACGGCACTTTTTGAACGCGCAGGAATTGAAACGGGCATAGGTGTAAAAACAAATGCCTCTTTGCAAACTAATGTGCCAAACGTTTACAGTGCGGGCGATATTACCGAAATGGAAGATACTATTGTAGGGCGCCAATTGGTGTATGGGAATTGGATGAATGCGCAAATGCAAGGCAGAATGGCTGGAAAAAATATGACGGGCGAAAAGCAAGAAATGAAACTTGTTTCTTCTTATGCAACGCATGCCTTTGATTTGGATATTGTATTTATTGGCGATACGGCAAAAGAGTTTGCGCATACCATTCGCACCGTTTTACAAAGCGGTGATGCATTAGCGCAAGTTTATGAACGAAATGGCGTAACCGTTGGGGC
>CAYZYJ010000046.1:0-6834 GCA_964482565.1 uncultured Gammaproteobacteria bacterium | reverse complement strand
ACAAAGAAGACTTGATTCATAAGGCGACAGGTTGGATGTTGCGTGAAGTGGGGAAACGTTGCGGTGAAGCTGAACTTGAGGCATTTCTTGAAAAACGAGCAAGCACCATGCCTCGCACTATGTTGCGTTATGCGATTGAACGTTTTGAGGAAGGGAAGAGGTTGAGGTTTTTGAAGATGTAGGGGCGTGATTCATCACACCCTTTTGCTTTGTCATCTCTGACCACATCGTTCGCGAACAGTGTGCGGGTCCTGTCAGGGTTTTTACCCCAATATTCGCTCACTTCGTTGCGCGAATTTGGGGTCCCCAAAAACCCTGCCACCCGCCCTGAAGTTCGCGAACGACATGACCCACCCTCTCGCTTTGTCATCCCTGGCTCCGACCAGGGATCCAGCGTTTCTTGTGCTTTCTGTGTCATTGCGAATCTTTTTGTAAACTACACAAACTCCCCACAATAACAACCACTATAAAACAAAAAAAAAGCGCCTGCCGGATGGTTAGTCCGACAGGCGAGCGAATGCCCTCTTTGTGAGGAAGCGTTGGCGCACCAGGCTTCCCGAGAGGCGGGCAGGGTTGATGAGTGAACATCGGTGGCAGAATCGCCACTCCCTTGCTGTCCTTGCGGATACAGCACTCTCATTCGACTACTCGCAAGCAATCGAACCTAGGCTAATATAAGCCTTTTTATTAAACTTGTCAAGATTTCATTACTTCAATATCACGGTCGGGTCGAGGGTGCGGGTGAAGCAATTTCGGCCTTCTGAATGCGTCCAATCGGTTGTGCTAATGAATCCATATTCTTTGTAAGGCGTTGGCCGAATCATGGAATCGATATTTTTGTTTGCATCTGAACTTAGGGCAAACGTTGCGCAAAGCTCGAATTGGGTTTCGCTTAATTTTCGGTATTCGTAGTTTTGTTTTGTTTCAGGATCCGTTTGTGTGGCAAGCCATGGAGCTTGTGCGAATACTTCATCTAAAGTTCCCGGAATACTTCCTTTTTCTTGAAAGCTTGCAAGCAATTGATAATTGATTTGCGATAAGTGATCGACACGCTGATTATCTAATTTAATGGCACGTTGCGTTTTTGGAGAGCCGATTTGTAAAAATCCAACAACAAGAGTTGCAATAATCAAAACGGTTGAAATCACCGCCGTTGCAATCGGCACTTGCGTTTTTTCGGTTACATCACGCTTTACATCCCAAAGGTAATACCCAAATGTTCCGCCGGCGGCAATAAAGACCGAAACAATCTTTAAGGCAAAACGCGTGGTTAATTCGCCGCCCAAAAATCCTGTTAATAAAGTTACAAGATTAATAATTAGCACGATTGATGCCACGAAAAGCGTTAAATACATCAACCATTTACGCACGCGAATATTTTGCTTGTCCGGGCTTGCAACGATATCGTTTTTAATTATGCGGGCAAGAAATAAATAAATTGGCCAACCAACTATAGTTGCTGCAATCATGCCACGAATCAAATCGATAGAACCATAACTATAGGTAAGTGGATCTGGAAAAAGGATATTTACCACTTGGAACCAAATAGTTGTAAACGCAATCACGCTCATTGCGACTGTAACCGTGGCAAGTAAATGCACGAAAACATCTTTAGGCGTACCGTGTTCTTTGATTTGTTTTTTCATATGTCAAAAGTATATCAACACTTTGGTTTTATTCCTAAATAGTGCTAAACTTTCGGCACTATGACGCAAGAACAAGCCCTCGCCATTTTAAAAACGGGTCAAAACGTTTTTTTAACGGGCGAACCTGGAGCAGGGAAATCGTATACGGTAAACGCCTTTGTGGAACATTTGCAGAATTGTGGACTTTACCCCGCAATCACGGCCTCGACCGGAATTGCCGCAACCCATATCAGCGGAATGACCATTCATTCATGGAGTGGGATTGGAATTAGTAAATGGCTGCCAAAAGAAGAGATTGATCGTATTGCAAATTCCAAGCGAATTTCTGACCATTTGCATGGGGCGCATACGCTTATTATCGACGAAATTTCCATGCTCGAAGGGCGCATGCTTGATTTGGTGAATGCGATTTGCAAAGCCGGTCGTTCTAATCCTGCGCCATTTGGTGGTATGCAGGTGGTTTTTGTTGGCGACTTTTTCCAGCTTCCGCCTGTTTCACGCCCAGGTGAACCGGAAGCGCAATTCGCTTTTCAATCGGCTGCGTGGCAAGAGGCGAATCCAACGATTTGCTATTTATCTGAACAGCACCGCCAAGAAGATGCGGCATTTTTGGATGTTCTTTCTGCTTTCCGCCGCAATATGATTACCGACGACCATAAACGACTTCTTATTGAACGCCGTGCAACGGGCGACGCGCCACAAGTTGGTACGCATATAACCAAGCTCTATTCGCATAATGCTGATGTGGATAAAATGAATGATGTGCAATTGCGCAAAATTTCTGATTCGGAACGTCGATTTGAAATGCGGGCAAATGGTTCTAAGCCGCTAACCGATCAATTGAAACGTGGTTGTTTATCGCCAGAAAAGTTGGTGCTTAAAACGGGCGCTTTGGTGATGTTTACCAAGAACAATTTTCAAGATGGGTATGCGAATGGCACAACAGGAACCGTTTCAGGATTTTCGCGTGAAGGTTTCCCTTTAATTCGCATGAAGAATGGCAAAACGGTAGAGGTGCAACCAGCGGAATGGAAAATTGAATCTGATGGGCGTTTGCGGGCGGTGATTACGCAAATTCCTTTGCGTTTAGCGTGGGCAATGACCGTGCATAAAAGTCAGGGAATGTCGCTTGATGCGGCGTATATTGATTTGAGTAGCGCCTTTGCGTATGGGCAAGGCTATGTGGCGCTTTCGCGTGTGCGAAGTTTGCAAGGTTTGCATTTAGGCGGACTCAATATGCGCGCACTCGAAGTTGATCCACGCGTGCTCGACGCTGATTACGGTTTTCGAGATTATTCTCTTGCTGCCGAAGAAGCATGCGCAATGACGGACGCAGAAGATTTAACACAATCACATACGGCTTTTATTTTAGCGTGTGGTGGAAAACCAGGATTTAAAAAAGTAACCGTGAAATTAAAGCCGAAGAAAGAAAAGAAAGAACCGACCTTTATAACTACACTCAAAATGATTGAAGCGGGGAAACGTATTGCCGAAGTTGCAGCCGAACGTGAATTAACCGAAGGCACCGTAATGCGCCATTTGGAAGACGCAAAAATCCGCGAACTCTTTTTACCTGGCAAATGCATGCATATTGCGCCAAAAAAGAAGGATTTAGAAAAGATTAGTAAAACATTTGAAAAGCTCGATACACAAGCATTAAGGCCGGTTTTTGATGCGCTAGGCGAGAAATATTCCTACGACGCATTACGACTTGCACGTTTATTCGTTTAGATTTGTGTAAATCAAAAGTTTCTGCTAATGTACGCCAAATATGGCTTATATTGCACGCGAAACTCGCATTAAAGAATTATTTCCGAATGAACCAGCGTTTCGATTAAAGCAAATCGAATCGGCACTTTTTGAACCGTCGTTTTCTGGTTGGAATGATGTGTCGAATTTACCAAAAGCATTGCGCGAAACCTTGGTGCAAGAAGTTCCGTGGATTTCGGTTACGCCTGCTTTGGTGCAAGAAAGTGCAAAGAAAGATACGTTCAAAGCTGCTTTAAACGTTGAGGGAGGAAAACAAGTTGAATCGGTTTTAATGCAGAATCCTCGTGGTTGGTGGACGATTTGTGTTTCGTCGCAAGTTGGATGCGCTATGCAATGTACCTTTTGCGCAACGGGTAAAATGGGATTATTCCGCAGCCTCGACGCCGATGAAATTGTTGATCAATACCGTTTTTGGATGAATTTTTTGAGTGGACGAAAAGATTTAGCACAACGCATCACCAATGTGGTATTTATGGGTATGGGTGAACCAATGGCGAATTACACAAATGTAAAAAAATCTATTAATACGTGGTTAAAGTACACCGAAATTGGCCGCACACGCATCACCGTTTCGACCGTTGGAATTTTGCCACGCCTTGAACAATTGCTCACCGACGCCGATTGGCCGCATATTCGATTGGCTGTTTCGCTTCATAGCGCCGAAGCAGATACGCGTAAAGAAATTGTGCCAACTTCTTACGAAGATTTTTTGCCGAAATTAAAGGATTGGTCCAAACGCTATTTAGAAAAATTTGGAAATGCACGTCATCATTTAACCTTTGAATATGTGATGTTGCGCGGCATTAACGATACCGAACGTCATGCAAAATCGCTTGCAAAATTAGTTACGGAAATTGGTAATGTGCGCGTGAATTTAATCCCGTACAATTTTACGGGTTCTATTTTTTCTTCTTCGACCGACCAAGGTTTAGATGATTTTAAAACGTATTTAGAAAAACATGGAGTTACGGTTACTCGTCGTCGTACCATGGGAGAAGATATTAGTGCAGCATGCGGGCAATTGATTACAAAAACCAATACCGAAACTTCCGATTAAATGCCACTCATTTTACACAAAACCCTTGGCGAAACTCCGCTTGCTTGCATGGAGCGGTATCGCAAAGAACACGCCGAATTAGTGAATCAACCAATGACTTATGCCGGGCGACTCGACCCAATGGCAACGGGTGCGCTTTTGGTTTTAACGGGCGAAGAATGCAAAAAGAAAGATGATTATCTTGGTTTAGATAAAACCTATGTGGCGGAAATTCTTTTTGGCGTAAAAACAGATTCGGCAGATTTATTGGGATTACCGCGTATTCAGCAAAGCGATACATTGCGCGAAGCAGAGGTTAAAGCTATTTGTGATTCTATGATTGGTAGCATTGATTTACGATTGCCGGTTTTTTCTTCGCCGCCTGTGAACGGTAAACCACTTCATGAATGGGCGAGACTCGGGAAACTTGCGAGTATTGAGGTGCCAGTACGAACCATGCGAATCCATGAGGTAAGGTTACAAAGCGTAAGAACAATTTCAGCGGATGAGTTACGAAATTATGTTTCGCAAACGATTCCACTTGTGAGCGGTGATTTCCGGCAGAAAGAAATAATGGACGCGTGGAACTCTGTTTTGCGTAACGATATATTATTTACGCTTGCTAAAATCAGACTTCGGGTAGGCTCTGGAACTTATATTCGCGCAATTGCAGAAGAATTTGGGAAACGACTTGGCACGGAGGCCTGCCTTTTTTCGCTTCACCGCAGCGCAATTGGCGATTTCGAAGTCAGACTTTGAAGTCAGACTTCGGGGTAGTTATCCACAGAAGCGTCTAAAAAATTAACTGTTTCCGAAACACTCCAGAAGTGATAGCATTAGGGAAATTAACCAATGATTATGAAGTATTTCGGCATATTGATGATTTTCGTTTTTGTTCTTACAGGATTTGGTTGCGGTCAAAGCGCTCTTGATCGCGCTATTCAAGAGGCGGTAGACGCCGACATTGAAGCGAAACGCCTCGAAATGGAACGTGGCACCATTACGATTGAAGGCGAAAACGGTGAAACCGTGAGTGTTGGCGAAAATGTACGGATTCCAGAAAACTTTCCAACCGATATTCCTGCTTACCCAGGTTCGCAAAAAACCGCGTATAGCTTAGCAGACGAAGGCGCGTGGCTTACCTTAACCACAACAGATTCGACGTCGGTGGTGAGTGAGTGGTATACGAAAGAATTTTCACTCTGGACAAAAACGCTTGATGTAGATTACGGTGGTGCCGTAACGCAAACCTATTCAAAAGACGGTGTGCAGATGACGGTTTCAATTACCACGCAGAGCGACATCACTTTGATTACCTTGCTTCGACAATAAACATGAAAAAACAAGGCGCAAAATTACCGGTAGAATTACAAACCAGGCTCGAACAACAGTTCGGGCCTTTTGCGGTACAAAAAATGATCACGGCTTTTTCTGCAAAACGCCTGCCAACATTTAGAACGAATACATTAAAGGCAACCGACGACGATGTGATGCAAGAATTAAGGCATCATCAAATTCAATTTGAACGCATCAAAACAATTCCGCATGCCTTTCGTGTGCGAAATGCCGACGAAAAAACGTTATTTGAATTGCCGATGTTTAAAGAAGGGAAGGTGTATATGCAAGGCATTGCAAGTATGTTGCCGCCACTTGCACTTAATGCGCAACCAGGTGAAAAAGTATTAGATTTATGTGCGGCACCTGGAAGTAAAACGTCGCAAATCGCGGCACTCATGAATGGCAAAGGCGAAATTCTTGCTTGCGAAGAAAATGGCGTGCGCTTTCAAAAGTTAGAACATACCTTGCGTTTACAAGGAACAGCAAACGTTACCGCTCGCCACACCGATGCGACTTTGATTTATAAAGAGTTTCCCGAATACTTTGACCGCGTTTTAGCCGATGTGCCATGTTCTGCCGAAGGGCGCATTCAATTATTTGATCCTCGCACATTTCGCTATTGGTCGCAGAAAAACATTTTAGCGCATGCAAAATTACAGCGGAGATTATTACGTTCAGCCGTGCGTGCATTAAAACCTGGAGGAACTTTGGTTTATTCGACGTGCACTCTTGCGCCAGAAGAAGACGAACAAATGATTGCGTGGTTAAAAGAAGAATTTCCTGAAATGGCGTTAATCGGCAAACCGGAATATGTTTTACCGTCTATAGAACAAGAAGGATTTTTTGTGGCGAAGATGGAGAAGGCGAAATAGGTTTTAGGGATTAGGTTTTAGGTTGTAGGGGCGTCATTTATGACGCCCTTTTGATTTGTCATGCCACGTCATTTGCGACTGGCGTGCGGGTCCTGTCGGGGTTTTTACCCCAATATTCGCTCACTGCGTTGCGCGATTTTGGGGTCCCCAAAAACCCCGCCACCCGCCACGT
>CAYZYJ010000045.1:1947-6869 GCA_964482565.1 uncultured Gammaproteobacteria bacterium | reverse complement strand
GGGTTTGGGGGCGGGACTAGCCCCCATCGTTCTGGAGGAAGTGATGACACAGAAAGCATAAGAAACGATGGATCCCTGGTCGGAGCCAGGGATGACAAATAAACAAACGGGCGTGACAAAACAAAAGGGCGGGCCACGTCAGTCGCGACTGACGTGGCGGGAAAACCCCGCCCCTACAAACTAACTACTTTTTCCTTTTTCCTACCTCCTACTCCCTATTCCTTACAAACCTTTCGGCGTTCCTTTAACACTTTTTCATTTGCATCCCGTGCTGGATCATTATGATCAACATAAACATTCACCAATACACAGCTATTATCGATCCAGATTTGTTCCATTCCTCCTACAGCGAACGGCGTTGTATTAGCATCAAAATATTCTCCTTCTGCCAACTTTGCGCCAACCGTTTTTGTGCCAGTTATTGTTTCGATAAATTGAAGCTCAGAATCCACAAAAGAAACAACAGCACCTATTTGCAAATTCGGGCTCAAAGAAGAGCCTTCACCAAGAAAAATCGTACTCGAACTCACCGTGCCGGTTTCTGTATTAAATAAAAGGATACGTTTATTACCTGTGCCATTATCTGCGCTTATCGCAAGAATTAATGTATTTAAGGCATTATGCGGCGCACCAACGATTTCTAAAAATTGAGAGGATGTATAAATGTCATTTTCTACCTTCGTAACAGGATCAACCGCTACAAGAACTGACGTTTGTAAATCATCAGACCGACGAATATAAAATAACGGGCGTTTCGATTCTGAAAGATCACGATTTTCTACAACCAATCCCGCCAAACGCTCTTCAACTTGGGTACGTTGTCCTTTTACGATTTCTAATTCCTCAGAAAGCGCCGACATATTTAATCCAAAAACCACTGCAAGTGTTGCACTCACAACGGTACTAATCAATAAAACAATAAATCCGATTTTCCACCAATCTTTTGCACCAAACTTTTTCGGCGCATGAGCTTCTAAGGCATTTGGAACAATAGTTTCTGACATAATTATTCTTCGTAAATAGCAGCGTCTTGCGTACACGTATAACTTCCTTCGGTGCAAAGTTCCGCCGTAATCACGACATAGGCCATGGCGCCAATTGCAAGAACAATACCAACAATTGCTACCGACCCAAGCACATGATACATGGCGTGTACACGTTTATGATCCTCCATACACCTTGAGTATAGCACAATTAAATAAGCGGCGTTCCGTCCATTTCGGGAGGCTGTGGAATACCAAGAATTTTCAGAAGCGTTGGCGCAACATCAGCCAACATTCCAACTGGCGGCAAGAGCGATAAATCACCATTTGGCACATCGCCCGAAATACCAGGCTGCCCTTCGAATTGATTTGCGATAATGAAAAATGGAATCGGATTAGTGCTATGTTCTTTATCGATGTCACCAGTTTGTAAATTTTGTACTTCTTCGGCATTACCGTGGTCGGCGGTAATTAATACTACGCCGTCGTGTTTCAAGACTTCATCAACCAATCGCGAAACTTCGCCATCTAAAAATTCTACCGCATCAATCGTCGCTTGCAAATTCCCTGTATGCGCAACCATGTCGGGGTTTGCGTAATTCATAATTATCACGTCGTAATTCCCCGTTTGCACTTCTTTTATTACCCTATCGGTAATTTCACCGGCCGACATTTTTGGTTCTGCGTCGTATGACGGCACTTTTGGCGATGGAATAATCACACGGTCTTCATTTGTGAACGCGTCTTCTTTCATGCCGTTGAAAAAGAAGGTTACATGGGCATATTTTTCGGTTTCGGCAATATGTAATTGCACCAAACCATTCGCCGACAATACTTCCGCCAAGCAATTTTTAATGTCGATTGGCGGGAATGCGATTTCTGCGGGTAATCCGTTTTCGAGTTCCATCATGGAAGCAAAAACCACATTTTCCACAAATTGCCGTGCGAATTTATCGAATGTTGGTAATACAAACGCACGAGCAATTTCACGCGCGCGATCGGGCCTGAAATTAAAGAAAATCACCGCATCCCCTGGCTTTACCGTTGCAATTGGTTTCCCTTTTTTGGTAATAACGGTTGGCACAAATTCTTCGTCATATACTTCTTTTGCATACGACGCTTTTAACGCTTGTGCTGCGTCTTCGGTTGTTTGCGCTGATTGGCCAAGCACAATGGCATTGTACGCTTTTTCGATTCTATCCCATCGGTTATCGCGATCCATGGCATAAAATCGCCCCGACATGCTGGCGAGCTTTCCAATCTTTGCCGTTTTCATTTTCGCCTCAAGTGCCTCAACGAAATTGATTCCGGAATTGTAGAGCGTATCTCGTCCATCTAAAAACGCATGAACGGCAACGTCGCTCAATCCTTGTTGTTTTGCTAAATCGAGCAAGGCATGGCAATGCACATCGTATCCATGCACTTTTCCAGAAGAAAGAATCCCCATTAAATGCAAGGTTCCGCCAGATTGTTTAACATGATTCATTGCTTTTAAAAACGCTTCGTTACGAAAAAAAGACTGGTCTTTAATTGCACGTTCAACACGAGGTAATGATTGGTAAAAAACGCGACCCGTACCTGCGGTTAAATGGCCCACTTCAGAATTGCCCATTTCACCCCACATCAACCCAACCGCTTCGCCCGAAGAACGCAACGTAACAACTGGGTATCGTTTCATTAATTCGTTAAAGTTTGGCGTCTTTGCCCGCGTAATCGCATTCCCTTCAGAATCTGGCGCAATACCAAATCCATCGAGCATCATTAATACAGCAGGACGCATGCGCTTTCCGCCCATTGGTTGAATTGGTGATGCTGGTTGTTCTGACATGGAAGTATTATACCAAAGTCTGACGTTGAAGTCTGACTTAGGATTGTAATTGCGCTGCCTTTAAGACGTTTTGCAATAAATATGCCACGGTGAGTGGGCCAACGCCGCCTGGAACCGGACTTACAAACCCTGCTTTTGCACTTGCCTCTTTTGAAATATCGCCTACCGTTCTGCCGTTGATTTCATTTGTTCCAACGTCAATTAAAATAGCGCCGTCTTTTACCATTTCTGGTTTAATAAAATTCGCTTCTCCAACCGCAATGACAATAATATCTGCAACGCATAGTTTTGCCGTAATAGCAGAAGAAATGCGAGGCAAAAAAAGTCCTTGCGCGCCTTGTTCTTTTAATAAATGAATCAAGGGGTCGGCAAAAATTTGATGATTACTCACAATAATCGCATGTCTTCCGTTCAACGGTTGGCGTGTCGCTTCAATAAGTTTCATGATTGCCAAAGCAACAGGTGGAACGAGCCCTGGTTGATTATTCAATAAAGCATGACGATTTTGTTCATGGAATCCATCAACGTCCTTTTTCGGATCGATAGAAGCAATAACATCATCTTCATCTTGCGTTGGTAATGGCAATTGAACCAAAATGCCGTGAATATCGGGTCGTTTATTTAATTCGTGAATTTTACGAATCAATTCTTTCGTCGGCGTTTCTGGCGTATACAAAATCTTTTCCACATAAATCCCAACTTCTTTTGCTGCCTCTTCCTTCAATTTTACGTATAAATGCGATGCAGGATTATCGCCAACCAAAATCACCGCTAATCCAAGCGGTTGTTCGCGTTTTGCCAATCGTTCAGCAACCTTTTTACGAATACTTTCTGCCAATAATCTGCCTCGAATGATTTCACTCATAATGCGCGAATTGTACCGTAATTTCCTAAAAATTCAAGTTTAAGCAAGTCCTAAAACCGTTAAAATCGCTCCGAGCAGAAATACAGAGGCACAAAGGTAAATAAGCGGGGACGGAAAAGAAAGGCAATTTTTTGGCAAACAGACATGATTTTTTGCACGTAAATAAAGTAAAATCACAAGCAATCCAAAACAACTTCCTAAAATTCCGCCCGTAATTCCAATCACAGAAATAAAACTTCGCGCACCAGCAAGATATACCAGAAATGGCACAATAGCGGTTATTGCCCAGGCAGAAAAATACCGCATTTTATAATCGTAAATCATGGTGTCCATCACCGAAATCCCGAGCAGTAAAAAGCTTGTAAAGACCGAAATGAACCCAACAATCGAACCAAGAATAATCACCCAATTACCAACCACAAGTCCAAGGCCAGAAATCGCATCTTGCGACGTTTCGGTTCCGCTTACCGCAACCACAATACCCGCAAACGCCAAATACACTAATCCAACAATCCCTGTTCCGTAAATAATGGCTTTGCGCAATTTATGACGTTCGCCATGCAAAACCTCGGCCATTTCTGGCACGGCAGCAAATCCTCCGTAAGCAAATAACACCACACCAAAAGGCAAAAACCAATGCGTCGCATTCGTCTGCACTAAGTTCGCAAAATCAATTGCCGGCACTGAACCACCAAGCACGACGGCAAGCGCAATCAATAATAAACTGACAAAAACCAATTCCAAATGCGCAATAAATCCTAAGCCGCCAATCAATAAAAAGGCGCTCATCAAGAAAAAGCCGATTTGATACATTCCGACTTCGCCGCCTAATAATGGCGAAAGCAACGTAAATAAAAATTGCCCGCCCAAAATCATATAGGCAAGCATGGCTCCCCAATTCGTACCAAATGCCACCACGCTTGCAACGCTTGCCCAATGTTCACCCAAAAAGGTGCGCATATAACCGGTCAAACGCGCTTGCCCTGTGCTATTCATTACAATATCGGCGTAGAGCAATAAAACCGTTAAATTCACAGCACCAATTACCAATAAATGCGCCAAGCCAATAAAAAAGCCGGATTGTGCAAAAACATATGGCAAGCCAAAAATACCAACACCAATTACCGAACCAATAAAAGGCATTAAACTGCGCAAAAATCTCTTCCCTCCGTAAATCGTCATAATGTATACAGTATAACATGAGTCATGTTATGCTTAAATTGGTCTTCGTGACCTAAAGGAGAAT
>CAYZYJ010000045.1:0-1847 GCA_964482565.1 uncultured Gammaproteobacteria bacterium | reverse complement strand
GCCGAAGCGATTCGGCTCTACGACATCAACAACGTCATCGAGGAGTCGTGATGCCAAGCCCTTCGCTCCATTCCGGTCTTCGGAGTGGAGCATTTTCAATTAAGCGTCACGGCGGCCTAAAAACGCATCGCCAAGCGTTACTTCGTCGGCATATTCAATATCGGCACCAATCGGTAAACCGCGTGCTAAACGTGTAATGCGTCGCCCATCTTTTTTAAATTTTCGGCTCAAATACATCATAGTTGTTTCGCCATGCACATCAGGAGAAAACGCTAAAATCATTTCTTCAATTTCTGGATTCAAAATTAACCTGTCGGCTAAATTTGCAATGCGCAATCGTTCTGGCACACCGCCTTCTATTGGGTTAAGCACGCCACCAAGCACAAAGTATTTTCCGTGGTAGGCGTTTGTTGTTTCCATGGTGGCAATATCGCGCGACTCAGCAACAATGCACAATTGCCGTTTAGATCGTTTTTCGTCGTCGCAAATATCACAAATCGCTTTTTCCGCATACGCAAAACACCGTCCGCAAACGGTGATATGCTTTAAACTTGCAATCGCACGCGCCACTCCTTCCCGCTCCGCATCGCTTAAACGTAGCAATGCAAAGGTATACCGCAGTGCCGTTTTTGGCCCAACACCCGGTAATTTAGACAATGCAGCCATAACCGCATGAATGGGAGCGGGAAATCGTCGCATGATTATTCCTTGCCTCCGAGTAATTCTTTCAATCCATCGAGTCCGCCCATGTCGCGCATTTGCAACATCATCTGCTTTTGCAATTGCTTAATGCAATCTTCAAATGCAGTTTGCACGCCTTTTTCCAATTCTTTCGAAGATTGTCCTTCTTCGATTTGAATGCCTTTAATCGCCTGATTGCCGTCCATGCTAATCATGATTTTGCCACCATTCGCCTTTCCGACAACCAAAATTTCAGCCAAAGCACTTTGCATGTCTTTAGCTTGCTTACGAATATCTTTAATTTGTTTGAGTTTATTGAACATAATAGTAATGAATGATTAATGTCGTCGCTCGAACCCTTTTGGCGGAATACCAGGCGCTAACCCGATATTTCCCCCGCCGCCACCTCCTCCGCCGCTTGGTGGTGGACTTGGTGGTGGTTCATGCACACGATGAGATTCCAAATTTCGGTAACTTGCCCGATTTTTATCCCAGAACAATTTTACCACTCCTGTTGGTCCATTACGATGTTTGGCCACATGGATTTCGCCAAGGTTTTGTTCTTCGGCCGTTAATTCCTCGGGCATATAGTTTCGATCGGCGGATTTGCGGTACAAAAACATCACCACGTCGGCATCTTGCTCAATAGAACCAGATTCACGCAAATGTGAAAGTTTTGGAATTGCTGGCTTGGTTTGCTCTACCGCACGAGAAAGCTGTGCAAGCGCCACCACCGGAATCGAAAGCTCGCGGGCAATTTGCTTTAATCCTCGTGAAATTTCTGCGACTTCTTGGGTACGGTTATCGGATTTATTTGTTCGCCCTTCCATAAGCTGAAGGTAATCGATAACAATTAACGAAAGTCCGTGCTCGCTTTTCAATCGCCGAGCTTTGGTACGAATGGTCATAATATTTGCATTCGCTGAATCGTCAATATAAATCGGCGCTTCGGAAAGCGTTGCAAGCGCTTGCCCAATGCGAGGAAAGTCGTCGTCACGGTCGGAAAGGTTTCCTGTACGCAATTTCCACAAATCCACATTTGCTTCCGCACAAATCATACGATCGACCAATTGTTCATTTGCCATTTCGAGTGAAAAGAAGCCGACTTGATGTTTGTGTTTGGCAACATTGCGCACAATGTCGAGTGCAAAAGCTGTTTTTCCGAC
>CAYZYJ010000044.1:0-6896 GCA_964482565.1 uncultured Gammaproteobacteria bacterium | reverse complement strand
ACTTTAATCCCATTGTAATTTGCAGGATTATGCGAAGCGGTAATCATCATTCCAAGTTCTACGCCTGGCATGGTGGTGACGGCAAAGTTAAACACTGAAGTATTTGTTAACCCAATGGAATCGACTTCAGCGCCTGCTAATTTTGCTCCACGCATAGCGGCTTGCATTAAAGAAAGACTCGTTTCGCGCATATCTCGCCCAAAGACCACCCGCTTTACCCCTAACTGTTTTACGGTAGCGTATGCGGTAAATTGCGCTAATTCAGGCGTAATTTCGTGCAAAAACCCTCGAATATCGTAACTGCGAAATAATGTTTTGTCGAAAGTCATAAATCTATTGACGTTAGGCGAAAAAATGCGTAAAGTGAGCGTATAATAAACCAACAAACCTCTTAGTTTTATGGAGATTCTTTGGATCATTTTAGCCGTCATTGCGGTGTCCGCCCTTTGGCTCGTTACAGTGTACAACGGACTTATTCGCCTTCGCAATCGCGTAGATGAAGCCTGGAGCGACATCGAAGTGCAATTAAAGCGCCGTTACGACCTTATTCCAAACTTGGTTAATGCCGTAAAAGGGTACGCAAAACACGAAGAAGGCACGTTCACAAAAGTAACCGAAGCGCGTTCGCAAGCAATGCAAGCGCAAACACCAGCCGAACATGCGGCAGCAGAAAACATGCTTACACAAACCTTAAAGAGTTTGTTCGCTGTTTCTGAAAGCTACCCAGAATTGCGTGCTTCAGATAATTTCCTTCACTTGCAGCGCGAACTCGTTGACGCAGAAGACAAAATTCAAGCGTCACGCCGCTTCTACAATGGAAATGTGCGCGACTTCAACACGAAAATTCAAGTCTTCCCAAACAATCTTCTCGCAGGAATGCTTGGATTCAAGAAATATGAATTCTTCGATGCACCAGACGATGTACACAATGCTCCTGAAGTAACATTCTAATAATCTAAATGGGCGGGCGTTTCGGCGCTCGCCTTTTAGAAAAAAGTGATTATGTATAACGATATTTCTGCAAACAAACGAAAAACGTGGATTTTACTCACTCTTTTTTCTTTTTTCATTATTGTCCTTTTTGGAGTGATTGGATACGCCTCCGAGGTCGACCCAATTGCTGCTATGATTTTCGGATTTATTTTTTCGGTGATGTATTCGCTCTTTAGTTTTTATGCGTCGAGTTCGGTTGCACTTATGAGCGCTGGCGCAAAAGAATTGAGTAAGGCCGATGCATTCGAGGTTTACACCATTGTGGAAAATCTCTGTATTACCGCTGGTATGCCCATGCCAAAACTGTATTTAATTCAAGACGCGAGTCCAAATGCTTTTGCCACCGGTCGCGACCCGCAACATGCAGCTATTGCCGTTACCACAGGTTTACTTGCAACGCTTAATAAATTAGAGCTCGAGGGTGTACTCGCTCACGAACTCGCCCATATTCGCAATTACGATATTCGCGTCATGACGCTTGTGGTGGTTCTTGTTGGGCTTATTGTGTTGATTTCAGATATCTTTTTGCGCATGAACATTTTCCGTGGTGGAGACCGCGACAATAAACAGGCGGCCGTAGTAATGCTCGTTATCGCGCTTTTGCTCGCCGTGCTTTCGCCACTTATTGCGCAACTTATTAAACTTGCCGTTTCTAGAACGCGCGAATACTTGGCCGACGCAAGTGGTGCGCTTTTAACGCGTCACCCCGACGCGCTCGCCTCGGCACTTGAAAAAATATCGGCAAATCGCACACCGCTTCAAAAAGCGAATCATGCTACCGCACACTTGTTTATTTCAAATCCCTTTGGCAAAGTGCAAAAAATGAATGGGATTGCAAAATTGTGGAGCACGCACCCGCCAACCGAAGAACGCATTCAACGCCTACGAAAAATGGGCAGTTAACCGCATTACATGGACGATTTGATTCAAAAATTCACCAACCATTTAAAAACCGTTCTTACACGCGCTTTAGTTTTTGCTGTTGAATTTGAACAACAAACCATTGAACCAACGCATTTACTTTGGGCGCTTTCTGCACAAAAAGGCAGTATTGCAACCGATCTTTTGCAACGCTCTGGTGTTGATGAACAAGCCTTGCGCGCTCATTTACCACTCGACCGCACCGCACCAATTTGTGATGGATTTGTGCCATCGCTTTCTGAAGAATCAAAAATCATCATTGAAAAGGCAGTGGCGATTGCACATAGTTATCGGCATCATTATGTCGGAACCGAACATTTACTTGCGGGAATTTTAGAAGTGAAAAATGAACGTATTGCAACGACATTTGAATTATTAAATGTAAATGCGTCTGCCATGCGCGGCAAACTCGGCATGCTTTTTAAAGCAACGTCGTCCTTCCCACTTATTACGGAATCCGCCCTCGCCGAAGCTGCAAGTGACACAACAGCATTCGACGCCACCCTCATGAATACGGATTTAGAAGAAGAATCAAAAACGCCCGCACTCGATTTCTTTACCGAAGAATTAACCGGTAGCGATACGGTCGACGCCCTCGACCCCGTGATTGGTCGTGAAGAAGAAATTGAACGTGTGGTAGAGATTCTTTCGCGGCGCACAAAAAACAATCCTATTTTAATTGGCGAACCAGGTGTTGGAAAAACCGCCATTGTGGAGGGATTAGCGAAACGGATTGTGGAAGGAAAGGTGCCTTCGGTTTTGGAAGGAAAAAAGATTCATCGACTCGATATTGCGTCGCTTGTTGCAGGAACCATGTATCGAGGTGAATTCGAACAGCGTTTACGTTCTTTGATGGACGAAATTGCCGATAACGACGACGTGATTTTATTTATCGATGAAGTCCACACTATTATTGGTGCCGGATCTGCTTCTGGTTCGCTTGATGCCGCAAATATGTTAAAGCCGGCACTTGCGCGCGGCGAAATTCGTTGCATTGGCGCAACCACCCCGATGGAATATAAAAAGTTCATCGAAAACGATGGCGCATTAGAACGTCGGTTCCAACGCGTTACGGTAAAAGAACCAAGTGTCGCGGACACAAAGAAAATCTTACACGGAATCAAACGAGCATTCGAAGATTTTCACGAAGTAACCATTTCCGAAGAAGCAATTAACGTAGCCGTTTTACTTTCCGAAAAACATCTCCCACACGAACGCTTCCCCGACAAAGCGATTGATTTAATCGATGAAGCTTCTTCTTCAGTAAACGCAAAAGGAAGCGACCTCGATGCGCAAACAAAAAAACGTGCTCATTTGCGTAAACAAATGACCGAAATGCGTAAAGCAAAAATCGCCGCCGTTTCAAAAGAAGATTTTACACAAGCAAAAATCCTCAAAGAAAAAGAAGCTGCACTTGCCGAAACGCTAAAGAAACTCGAAAACGAACGCGATTCGAAAAAACGCCCAATCATCAAACGCGCCGATATTGAACGTGCGGTTGCCAAACGCGCGCATATTCCGCTTTCGCATATTGCGCCACAAGAAGCGCCTCATGCCTCGCTCAAAAAAGCTTTGCAAAAGCGTATTTTAGGGCAAGATCATGCCATCGATACGGTTTGCCATGCGCTTCTAAAATCACAATTACAATTACAAAATCCGCAAAAACCGCTTGCGTCTTTCCTTTTCCTCGGCCCAACAGGAAGCGGAAAAACCGCCCTTGCCGAAGCCCTTGCCGAACAACTATTTGAAACACGCGAACCGTTTTTGCGCGTTGACATGAGCGAGTACAAAGAAAGTCACGGCATTGCAAAACTGGTTGGAAGTCCGGCCGGATACATTGGGTATAAAGACCGTAATATTTTGCTCGACCACATTAAGGCGCATCCGCATAGTGTGATTCTTTTTGATGAAATCGAAAAAGCACACCCTGACGTTTTGCATTTGTTCTTGCAATTACTTGATTCTGGAACGGTAACCGATGCAAGTGGCGCAAAGGGAAATTTCCGCAATGCGATTATTATCTTTACAAGCAATGCCGGCGCCGATGAATTGCTCAAAAAACCATTCGGCTTTAGCATCGAAGAAAATCAAAAGAATACAAAAACGCCAGCGATTTTGCGGGAATTATTTTCCAAAGAATTTTTGAGTCGTATCGAACATACCTGCCTTTTCCATGCACTCGAAGAAAAAACCTTAGCAAAAATTGCCAAACAAGAAATTGCAAAACGCATTGAACATTTGGAAACGCTTGGCATTACGCTCAAAGTTGAATCGATGGTCGCGCAAACAATTGCAAAACAAATCACCGTCCACGATGGCGCGCGGCATATTCACCGATTGATTTCTGAACATATCGAACATCCGCTTGTTCATGCCGTCGCTACCGCACCAAAACGCAAAACATTTACCGTCTCTGCGAAAAACGGCAATATCGTGCTTCATCCACAAAAATAGCTTCGCCCTAATGCGTCGCTCTATGGTATAATTCAGCCAATCACTCTGGTTGCTTTTTGCTATTATGCACGCTCACTTTTTTCTATGATGACCGCGCAAAAAACCCTTCTCCTTCGTGTCGCCCTTTTCCTTAGTGTTTCTCTTGCGCTTGGCGTTGCGATTGCCTACTTTTTCTTCATGCAACGCATTGTTATTGCCCCGCCAACCACACCACCCGCAACAACAACGCCTGGCACTTTACCTATCGCTCCTGGTTTTACAGGTGGCGGAACCGTTACGCCTCCAACCACGCAACCAGGACTCACTCCTTCGCCAATTGCGGACGGCGGCCCAACCCTCACCACGCAATTAACCGCTTCGGCAATTTCTGCTCCCGTACTTACAAACGGGCAACAAATTTCTTATTACGACCCTGCAGACGGCCGTTTTTACACAATTGACCGCGATGGCAATATCACCCCAATTTCCGAAGCACGATTCCCTGCTGCCGAAAACGTCACCTTCGCGCCTTCTGGAAGTATTGCTGCGCTCACCTTTCCAGACGGTCGAAACATTGTTTACGATTTAGATTCCGGCAAACAAACCACCATGCCAAGTCATTGGGATGAATTTGCTTTTACCGAAAGTGGCGCACAACTTGCAAGTAAATCCATTCCTCAAGATTCTGGTTCTTCACTTGTGGTAACTAATTCCGACGGCAGCCAAGCGTCTGCTATTGCCGATCTTGGTGCAAATGCAAATGAAGTGAAAATTAATTGGTCGCCTGCAGGAAATGTGGTCGCGTTTTCAGAAACCGGTTCTGCACAATCGGCTTTTGGTAGGCAAGAAATTTATGTGATCGACACGAGCGGAAAAGCCATTGGAACCCTCGTTGTAGAAGGAAGTAATTTCAGTGCAAAATGGGCGCCAAATGGAACGCATATTTTGTATTCGGTTGCGCAAACATCGCGTAATGACAGGCCATCTTTATGGTTTGTCGAAGCGGCTGGCAATAATATTGGTTCAGGGCGAAAAAATCTCAATGTAGAAACCTGGGTGGAAAAATGCGCCTTTCAAGATGATACCTTTGTGATTTGCGCCGTGCCAAAACAAGTCACTGATTTTTCTGGATTCGATCACCGCTTGATTACGGGTGGCGATAATATTTACCAGGTGAATACGGCAACCGGCCGTTCAACTCTTCTCGCCGAACCTGCTATCGACATGCAAATGTATAATTTACATGTTTCAACCGATGCATCACTTTTGTACTTCACCGATGCGTCTGGTCGGCTTAATTCTATGCGTTTACGTTAAGTATGCATTCCGCCGAAGAAAAACGCTTTTGGTATACCTTACTCGGTATTGGCGCAATCACGGCATTTGTTTTCATTTTAATTTTTATCGATGTTGTAAAAAGAGACAAGCCGGTTTTTGAGGAAGATCAAACAATGGCCGTAAAACTTCCTGAGTTCAAAAAAACCGATCCCATGCGTGGCAGTCTTTCGCCAAAATTAATTGTCACCGTTTACAATAATTTCACCTGCAAAAATTGCGCCGAAGTTACACAGGTACTCAATCAAGCCCTCCTCGATTACCCAAATGATTTGCTCGTTGTGTGGAAAGATTTCCCTTCTCCATCACTTCATGCCGAATCAGAACAGTCAGCTCTTGCTGCGCGTTGCGCCGATGAACAAAAGCAATTCTGGCCTTACCACGATTATTTGATGAGTTATCAACGTGATTTAAGCGAAGAATTATATACCGCCATTGCAAACGATTTAGAACTGAAACCAGGCAAATTTGCGCGTTGTATGAAACGTGAACGTGGAATGGATATTGTGCTAGAAAATTACCAGGAAGGATTACGCTTGGAACTTTCTGGCGCACCAACGATTTTTCTGAATACCGAACGCATTACCGGAAAAATCACCAAAGAAGATATTGACTGGCGCATGAATGTGCTTCTAAACTCCACTCCATGAAACGGCTTTTATTCCTCATTTTCGCCATCGCCCTTTTCGCCCCGTCGTCTTTTGTATTTGCCGCAACGGTTGAAGAATGTGATTCACTCACAATCGAATGTCATTGCCCTTCAACAGTCACCGCCACACAGCACCGAGCCTACCACCAAGCGAATCGTGGAGCTGCAACTCAAATTACCGAACAATCCTGTAAAGAAGATTGTTTAGCGCTTTCTCGTACGACAGAAGGTGTTTCGAACTGGTCCTTACAATGTAAAATCGCCGGTGCATTAACACCAATCAACCAAGGTTCGCTCATCGCATTAACGTCCGGTTCTAGTTCTGGCGTTGACGACGTTTTACCAGATCTCAATATCGAAATCCCCGGCTATACACAAGAAGCGCTTGAACAAAGCCGAGACATTTCCGGAAATTCCAATGTTTTAGGCATTTACATTAATGCGGTTTATAATTGGTTATTGATTGCGGGCGCCGTGGTCGCTATTTTAGTGATTATGGTTGGCGGATTGCAATACACGCTTGCACGAGGAAATGCTGGCGCAATTGGACAAGCAAAAAGCCGAA
>CAYZYJ010000043.1:0-7072 GCA_964482565.1 uncultured Gammaproteobacteria bacterium | reverse complement strand
CACTCGTTATTATAGACTGCTAATTTTGCACTCGTCAAGTGTTACGAAGCGTACGGGTCCTGCTACGTCGTTTGTAAACGAAATATGCGGGTCCTGTCAGGGTTTTTACCCCAATATTCGCTCACTGCGTTGCGCGAATTTGGGGTCCCCAAAAACCCTGCCACCCGCCATAACGATCGCGACCGCCGTGACTCACTACTTGTTCGCGAACTTCAGGACCCGCAAGCCATTCGCAAAAGTATAAGATTTTGCTATGATTCCTGTACTATGAGATTTCAAATTGCCTGTCTTTCTACCCTTATTACCCTCGTGATTCATTTTTGCTTTATCGCATTTGGGCAGTACGAGCATGGTTATGCCGATATTCTGACACATGGGCTTGGCGGATTTTCGATGGGGCTATTCGGTTTATGGCTTTGGTATGAAGGAATAGAAGAGATTCGTTTCAAAAAACGGTTCGAACGCATTGTAAAATGGTGGATTATGCCGCTATTCGTGGTCGGATTTGTGGCAATTATTGGCATTGTTTGGGAATGGCATGAATATATTCTTGATGTATTGCGCCCGACTATTACGCGTCAACCAAGTATTCCAGACACCATGCTTGATTACTTTATGGATTTACTTGGTGCCGTTGTGGCGATTGTGGTTGCGAAAAAGCGATTATGAGATTTTCTGTTTTAGGTATTCCGATTGATTCATTAACGCCACAAAAATTGTATGAAACGCTTTTGAATTGGCTGACAACGGATTCTCCACATATCATCAATACACCAAATGCCGAAATGATTGTGGCGAGTCAATACGATATTGCTTTGGCAAAACGCTTGAATCAAGCGGATTTATGTTTGCCAGACTCGGCGAGTTTGCACTATGCGATTGCGGCATTAACGGGCGATAGACTCGAAAACCGCCATACCGGAATCGATACATTGCGTGTTTTAGCCGAGCTTTGCGAAAATACATCACAACGTTTGGTTCTTTTTGGTGGAGAAAATCAATCAAGCGAAAAAGCAGTCGCTGAATTATTACGCGCATTTCCGCAACTCGACATTGTGGCTTTTGAAGGTGAAATGATGAAATATCTACAAGGAACCGTTGCCGTGAGTGAAAGCATTATTCATCAGTTGCAGACATTGAAGCCAGTTGTTCTTGCAGTGGCACTTGGCCATGGAAAACAAGAGGCGTTTCTAGAGCTCATAAAATCACATTTACCGACCTTAAAAATCGGTATTGGCGTTGGTGGTGCATTCGAACTTATTTCAGGTGAATTGCCACGTGCGCCAAAATGGATGCGTCGTTTTGGATTTGAATGGCTGTGGCGACTTTATTTACAGCCAAAACGGTTGCCGCGCATAGCAAGAGCGGTTATTGTCTTTCCTTCGTTAATCCTTTATGATGCGTTTCAGAAACGCCGATTTTTC
This sequence comes from uncultured Gammaproteobacteria bacterium, assembly GCA_964482565.1. GTDB lineage: Bacteria > Patescibacteriota > Patescibacteriia > UBA9934 > UBA9934 > CAYFMS01. The sequence goes on along the minus strand of CAYZYJ010000043.1, from coordinate 5,648 downwards.
AAGGCAATTTGGCGCGTTTTAACCGAATTATTCAGACAATTTAGCCGTAAGTAATATGTCCGTTCGCACTCGCATTGCTCCAAGTCCAACCGGTTTTATGCATATTGGTACGCTTCGTACCGCGCTTTATAATTATATGTTAGCGCGACAAAAGGGCGGAGAATTTTTAATTCGCATCGAAGACACCGACCGTGAACGTTTGGTAGAAGGAGCGGTAGAGAATTTACTGCGCACCTTTCAATCTATTGGCCTAGAACACGATGAAGGGCCGGTTATGGACGCATATGGCGTTATTGTAGATAAAGGCGAAAAAGGTCCTTATGTGCAATCAGAACGGTTAACCATTTACAAGGATTACGTTTTACAACTCGTTGCGGAAGGGAAGGCTTACCCTTGTTTTTGCACCAAAGAGCGACTAGAAGCTATGCGCGATGAACAGCGCTTGCTAAAGCAGACGCCGAAATACGATCGCACATGCGCCGGTCTTGATGCAAACACGGCAAAAGAACGTATTGAAGCAGGGGAGACCCATGTGATTCGTATGCGTATTCCTGAAGGATCAACCACGTTTACCGACGCGATTCGTGGCGATATTACATTTTCGCATGCCGACATCGACGATCAAGTGATTCTAAAATCCGATAGTTTTCCAACCTACCATTTGGCCGTTGTTGTTGATGACCATTTGATGGAGATTACGCATGTGATTCGTGGCGAGGAATGGATTTCATCTACACCAAAACATATTATTTTGTACCAAATGTTTGGTTGGCAAGCGCCTGTTTTTGCGCATGTGCCACTTTTACTTAATCCCGACAAAACAAAACTCTCAAAACGTCAGGGTGATGTTGCGGTAGAAGATTATTTGAAGCGTGGCTATGTGCCAAAGGCTTTAATTAACTTTATTGCAACACTTGGATTTAATCCAAAGTCTGATCAAGAGCTGTATGAATTAAGCGAATTAACCGCGTTATTTGATTTAAGCAAGGTGAATTCTTCTGGCGCGGTTTTAAACATGGAAAAGCTTGATTGGATGAATAACCACTATATTCGCCAAATGACCGAGAATGAACTCGTTGAAGTAACACGGCCTTTTGTGCAATCGGATTTAGATGCGCCATTACTTCGCCGAGCAATGATGATTGAACGCGCACGCATTTCGCGTTTAGAAGAATTCCAAGCGGTTTTATTGCCGTATATGGATTCTCCGCATTATGACCCTTCGGTATTGATTTGGAAAAAATCTGATGCAAATGGCGCAATAAAAGAACTTACAGGGTTGAAAGAAGTAATTGCTGGAATGGACGAATCGACTTTTGCGACCGTTGAACAAATTGAACAAATCGTAAAAACGTATATTTCAAGCAATAACTTACAAAACGGTGATGTGCTTTGGCCTTTGCGTGTAGCACTTTCTGGAAAGGAAAAGTCCGCAAGTCCATTTGAACTATTGTACGTTTTGCAAAAAGAACAAAGTTTGGAACGCATAGAACATGCATTGAAAATTCTGGTATAATGGAATCATGAAGATTTCCCGTATTACATTCATACAGAAATTATTGCCAATCATGGTTGGTGCAGGAATTTTAGCGATGATATTTGCGGTTCAAACATTTGCGCAAACAGCAGAAATCGATGAGTTGAATAAAAATGTATCCGACAAGAAATCCGAGGTTGAGCGCATTAATAGCCGTATTACGGAATACCGGAAAAAGATTTCAGAATTAACGAGTAAAACAAGTTCATTGTTGAATGATTTGCAACTTATCGAAAATCAAATTGCTTTGCTTGATTTAGATATCCAGTCAACGCGCGTGCAAATTGAGTCTCGTGAAATTGAGATTGATGTATTGACGCGTAAAATTCAACTTGAAGAAGCTGAGCTCGAAAATCAGAAAACCTTAATGACGCAAATGCTTTATGAAATGCATCGTTCAGGGCGGTTTGGATTAATTGAAACCGTCTTTGGTTCAGCAGATGTAAATGAGTTATTTGCCGAAGTAGAACGCCTGCAAACAGTAAATGGTGATTTGAACAATACGCTTAAGGCAACGAAAATTGCAAAAGAACGCTTGGAATCTGCAAAGGGCGAACAAGAATTGTATTTGGCAGATTTGGAAACACTCGAGTTAAAGCTAGAACAACAAATTGCCGTGGCGGAATCGAATCGCGAGGCGAAGAATACGCTCGTTGATCAAACGCAACAATCAGAAGCGCAGTACCGTGTACTGATGAGTGAATTGCGCCAAGAGCAACAATACATCACTTCTCAGATCAGTAAGTTACAAGGTGAGATTGAAAAGAAATTGGCAGAGTCGCAAAATAGTTCAGGGAATAATGACCCTGGCGTTATGGTGCGCCCAATTGATGGTGGGATTATAACGGCCACTTATAATGATCCAACGTATCCATTCCGTCATTTGTTTGAACATAGTGGTATCGACATTGCTGCCAAAACGGGAACACCGGTTAAAACAACGGCACCTGGAATTATTGCCTGGACTCGTACAGGTAGTTCTTATGGGAATTACATTATGGTGATTCACGAAGGGGGATTTTCTTCGCTGTATGCCCATTTATCACGTTTCAATGTAACGCCTGAACAATATGTTTCAAGAGGGCAGGTGATAGGGTATGTGGGTAGTACCGGTTTTTCAACAGGGCCTCATTTGCACTTTGAAATTCGTTTGAAAGGTATTCCGGTTAATCCAGCGAATTACGTTTCTAGTTTAAAGTAATTTAAAACTGAGGACAGTAGGAAGTAGTCCGGCAATAATTTCATTTTACGACACATGCGTATAGGTGTGCTCGAGGGGGAGGATAAGTAAGTAGGTTTTAGGGATTAGTGGTTAGGTAGTGGTGGCAAAAATTTAGGATGATTTTTTTAGCAATAAACAAATCACGAAAACCAAATAACTTTTTTCAAAATAAAAATCCTTACCTTATTAAATATATATAAGGTATAGGGATAAAATGAAAAGTTAAATTTGTTTAAGATGCTCGACCTACTCAAGCTATTTATATGAAAAATCAACGAATACACAGAATGGCAAAATCAAACGCAAAAGCTACGGGTACTAATATACCTCTTTGAAATATCATGTTAGAGTCGTATAAGATATATTGTGCGACGCATCAATTTACGCAAGTACAAGTAGTGGAGTATCGGTTCGTCGAAGTCGTCTTGCACTGCTGCGCTCGCTTGCAGTCGGGATGACATGGCGGGTGGCGGTATTTTTGGGGACCCCAAATTCGCGCAACGCAGTGAGCGGATATTGGGGTAAAAATTCCGACAGGACCCGCACATCTCAACTACTCACCACTTACTACAAACTACTTACTATTTATCTCTCCTTCACAAAAACATGATCACCGAAACGTAAATCAATATACGAAATTGAATCTGCATTTACGTATTCGCGCAATGCAATCGAAAGTCGTGAAAGCTGGTTTGTTATATCCCCCTCCCCGTCTAGTCGAATATGATAGGGTTCATTCGTAACAACGGTTAGCCATGGTGCATTTTGCGACTCGAATAAAAAGTAGCGTGGGTTAATTGATTGTTGTTTTAATAGTGACGTTGTTAATAAAATAGAAGCAGGATTGAGTGGTAAAAGCACGTTTTCACCAATGGTTACTTCAGTATTCGATAAATCAATTAAAAGCGGAATAAACGGTTGTAAATGGGTAATTTCAAGATGGTTCACTGAATCCCCCGCCTCAAGCGTAGAAAGAAAAACACGTTCATCTGGTTGCGCCTCGCGTACAACCTCGCCATCCATATTTAATAAATACCACTTCTCCCCCGCTTTCCAAGCAATATTCGTTACTTGTTCCGTAATCTGAATATGTAATTGCGCTTTATGATGCGTGATTTTTACGGCTTCGATTGGGAAAGAATTCATGAGATATGATTCTAAATTTTCCGCATTAAAGACATACCGCTTTCGATTTGGGATTCCTCGTTTTTTACTGTTTAAGTAATCGATTGTTTCACCGTAAATAATGTGATTTGGAATTGTTGCGATGCCGTCGATTTGCAATTCATGAATTTCAGCAATCGGTTCTTGAACAAATAAAAATCCCCCGCAACCAATACCCGTGAGAAATAAAATAAACAAGAGTCGTAAAACACGACGTTTTGCATTAGCTTCTTTGGCACGAATCGGATGAGAAAATGTTCGGCCTTTGATGCGTCTTCGTGAAATGCTTCGCTTCGAACGGTCCGAAATCATAACGATTAAACAATGAGTCGCGGAATATGCGCACCAAGTTGCGTTACCGCTTCATAGTTAATAGTATCACACCAGTCTGCAAAATCCTCTACGGAAATTTGGTGCATGCCGTCGCGACCAATCAAGGTTACTTCGGTATGTTCTTTTACTTGTGGTAATGGCGATACATCAACCATACACATATTCATGCAAATATTTCCAATCACTCTACAGCGATGGCCTTGAATCAAAACATGTGCTTTACCTTGCACGGCGCGGCGATACCCGTCGAAATAACCGATTGGTAAAATCGCAATGCGCATAGGGCGATCTGCAATGAATTTCAATCCATAACCAATAGAAGCACCAGCTTCCACATCTTTCACTTGTGCGATGCGCGTTTTCCAGCTTAATACCGGCATGAGGTCGATATTTTTGGCCCCAAGCTTTGTAACGCGTTTTAATGAATCCGAAGACCAAAGGCCATATTGCGCCAAACCAATGCGTACCATGGAATAATGCGTTTCTGGTGCATGAATTGCAGGCGCGGAACAAGCAAAATGAATTTCTTGCGGAATCAAATCCTCGGCTTTAAATAAGCTCAAATAATGACTGAATCGTTCTTGTTGATGAATGCTAAATTCAGGGTGATGAATATCTTCGGCATTGGCAAAATGAGAAGAAAGACTTACGAAATCAATAGAATCACGGTACTTTTTTAATGCACGCATCAATCCTTTTACCGTCTTTTCTGTTGCTCCTTGGCGATTGGTTCCCGTTTCAAGCTTTACGTTAATACGCGCTAAAACGCCTTGCTTTTGCGCTTCGTCAACAAGGAATTTTAATACCTCTTCGGTGTATATGGTTTGAATGAATCCGTTCTGAATGATTTCTGTAAAGCGTTCCGGAGGCGAATAGCCAAGAATAAAAATATCGACTGGTTCGGTTGCAAGACTTGCGACCTGTAACGCCTCTTCAATTGAATCTACGCCAAAAGTGCGCACGCTTGTTTGAAGGGCGAGATTTGTGATTGGAATAATGCCATGACCATAGGCATTTGATTTCACGACACTACAAAAACGAATATCTGGCCCAAGGTACGTTTGGAGCATTTCGATATTCGCTTTGTAGGCAGTCGCCGAAAGTTCGATCCAAGTTTTATGCATGTGGTTCAAGTTTTGCAACTCCACCCATATATGGTTGCAATGCTTCAGGAATGGCTACGCTGCCATCTGCTTGTTGGAAGTTTTCTAAAATAGCAATTAATGTGCGGCCAATAGCGAATGCTGTGCCGTTCAAGGTGTGAACAAATTCAACCCCCTTCCCTTCTTTTCGTTTGAAACGTGTATTCAATCGGCGTGCCTGGAAATCGGTTGTAGTACTGCAAGAATGCGTTTCTCGGTAGGTGTTTTGCGCTGGCATCCAGGCTTCGAT
>CAYZYJ010000042.1:0-7549 GCA_964482565.1 uncultured Gammaproteobacteria bacterium | reverse complement strand
CTCGCTCTTTTCTGCTTCAATGTCCACAAATGTAACCGAAGAAACCATATCTTTCGCTTTCTTGAATCGCATCACACGCACGCCTTGCGTTGCACGACCTAATGCAGAAACCGAATTTGCTGCCAAACGAATCACCTGACCCGCCTTTGAAATCACAATCAAATCACGACCATCTTTCTTTGAAACAACATGCGCCGAAACAATTGGCCCGGTTTTAGAAGTGACTTTCGCGGTTTTGATTCCCATTCCGCCACGACCCTGTTCTTTATATTCTTTAATATCAGTGCGCTTTCCGTAACCGTTTTCGGTAATCACCATCAAAAGGCGCCCTTCTTTAATCGCGTCTTGCGTCAAAATATCCATGCTTACCACTTGGTCGTCGCCCTTCAATTTAATTCCTCGTACACCTCCTGCCACACGTCCCATTGAACGCAAATCCGATTCATTAAATCGAATCGACATTCCGGCACGGGTAACAAGTGAAATATCATCTTTTCCTGTGGTTGTTTTTACCCATTCAAGCGAATCTCCGCCACGTAATTTAATCGCAATCAGGCCAGATTGACGCACATTTTCAAAGTCCTTCATGTCGGTCTTTTTAATGGTTCCGCCACTTGTAACCATCACAATGTACTTTGCCGTTACGAGTTCTTGCGAATTCATGGTTGCGGTTACTTTTTCGCCTGGAGCAAGTTGCAAGAAGTTCACAATTGCCTGACCTTTCGCAGTTCGTTGCGCTTCTGGGATTTCGTAAACCTTCAATTTAAACACCCGACCACGAGACGTAAAGAACATAATGTCTTGGTGGGTTGAAGAAGAAAACATGCTTTCCACGCTATCTTCTTCTTTGGTGGTAAGGCCAACAACGCCTTTTCCGCCGCGCGTTTGTTGCTTAAATGTATCTGGATCAATACGTTTAATATAACCATCCTTGGTCATCATTACGATGGTTTGCACGTCAGGAATTACATCTTCCATCGAGAATTCCTTCAAACCAGCTTTCATAATGCGGGTTCGGCGAGGTGTTGCGTACTTTTCTTTCAATTCCACCACTTCTGAACGAATAACCGCCAACATTTTCTTTTCTGACTTCAAAATCGATTGCAATTCCGCAATCAAGTCCATCTTTTCTTTCCATTCCTGCTCAATCTTGATCCGTTCTAGGTTGGCAAGGTTTTGCAAACGCATTTCCAAAATTGCCACCGCTTGGCGTTCCGACATTTTGAATCCTTTCATCAAATTGGTACGCGCTTCATCTTTATCTTTGGACTTTTTAATAAGTGCAATGATTTTATCGATATCAGCAAGCGCAATACGCAATCCTTCCAAAATATGTGCACGATCTTCGGCGCGAGCCAAATCGTATTCCGTTCGGCGACGCACCACCACTTGGCGATGTTTTACGAACTCTTCCAAAATTTGCTTCAACGAAAGCAAACGTGGCTGAATGCCATCAACAAGCGCAACCATATTGAAATGGAAAGCGGTTTGTAATTGGGTTAATTGATACAAACGATTCAAAACTTTTCGTGGGTAAGCATCTTTTTTCAATTCCACCACCACACGAACTCCTTCTTTATTCGATTCGTCACGCAAATCTTTAATGCCTTCCAATTTCTTTTCACGCACCAAATTCGCAATCTTTTCAAGCATGGCCGCCTTATTCACCATGTACGGAACACTGGTAAACACAATCATTTGGCCACCTTTTTTGGTTTCTGAAATTTCAGCGTCGGCCCGCACCACAATTCCACCACGCCCGGTTGCATAAGCTGCCTTAATATCTTTTGATCCGTGAATGGTTGCACCCGTTGGAAAATCTGGCCCTTGAATATGTTGCAATAAATCATCAATCGTCGCTTCTTTATTGTCGATAAGCGTTAAAAGTGCGTCACAAACTTCGCCTAAATTGTGCGGAGGAATATTCGTTGCCATTCCAACCGCAATTCCGAGCGTTCCGTTTACAAGCAAGTTTGGAAATTTGGCTGGCAAAACGCTTGGTTCTTGGTGCGAACCGTCATAGTTTGGACGAAATGGAACCGTTTCTTTTTCGATATCAATAAGCAAATGTTCCGCAATCGATTCGAGTTTCGCTTCGGTATAACGCATGGCAGCAGCGCCGTCGCCGTCCATAGAACCAAAGTTTCCTTGCCCACGCACAAGCGGATGACGATACGAAAAATCCTGTGCCATACGCACCATGGCGTCGTAAATAGATTGGTCGCCGTGTGGGTGGTATTTACCCATCACTTCTCCGACTACGGTTGCCGATTTTCGCAATTTTGCATTTGCGCGCAATCCAATAGACCACATCACATATAAAATACGACGATGAACCGGCTTCAATCCGTCGCGAACATCTGGCAAGGCACGAGACACAATAACGGACATTGCGTAATCCAAATAGGCTGCGCGCATTTCGTCGGTAATCGATTGTGAAATCACTCGCGGAGCGAATGATTCCGGAGCTACTACTTCTTCTGGTTTATTTGGTTTTTCCTGTTTTTTTGCCATATAACTTAGTCATTTTCGATCGAACCTCTTTTACTTGCGTCTATTTCTTTTTTTAAGTCGTCTACAATTTGCTGTAATTCCGCAAGCGTTTGCGATTCCTTTAATGATTCTTTGCGAACGCTTTTATCGAAATCACTTATATATCCATGCCATTGAATGCCAAGTAAGAAAAGAACGAACAAAATCAGTATGCCACTCGCGGCATAATAATGCCCTTTTTTGTACGGTTCTTTTTTCACGGCAATCTTCATAGCACTATAAACGGGTCAAAACCACCACTTTTACTTCATCGAGTGGTAATTGTGCTTTGGTGATTTTGAGCGCCACAGCGTCTTCGCGTGGGCAAGCAATTTCTTTACAGAACGATTCCACATTTTGAAGGGATTGCTTTAATCCTTCCACATGGAAATGCGAAGGAATCACCATACGCGGTTCGATTTGATTTGCTACATCATTCGCCATTTCGGCCGTTAATACATTTCCGCCTCCAACCGGAATAATTGCGATATCAATATCGCCAAGCGCTTCTAATTCTTCATCGTTTAATTTTCGGTCGATTGCTCCCAAAAAGGCGATTTTCATTCCTTCAAGGGTAATGCGAAAAATCGTATGTGCCGTTCCATCTTTTTTCGGCGCATGAATACCGCGCACAAAAATGCCCTGCACTTCATATTCCCCTGCATGCAAAACCTCAAACGGTTTTGTATTTTCTTGCATGCCAGAAATGCCGTCCATAACGCGCGCCTCTTTGCCGTCGTGCGAAGAAACAACCATTGCAGCAGAAAGCGTGCGAGGGAAACGCAAACCGACATCAGGTGAAAAAGGGTCCGTTACAAGCGATACTTCAAAAACGGCAGGTTTGCCAGTAATTGTAAAACTTCCAAGTCCATTCCAGGTAATTTTCATAGGTTTTCTAGTACGGCGATTAGTTTAGCATTGATTATTTCCTCCGTACAGATAAGGGTGTGTGGAATATATTGTTTATTCCTCTATTTCTTCATTTACGACCGCTTTCCAATACGCCAATTCCTTCACAATTTCCTCTTCGGTTGGGTCTTTTTCTGTAATCGACCATCCTTCTTCAAGCCGCATGGCAACACTTTCAATTTCCGCCTGCCATTTTTTATCTTCATCGCCAAGCCGGCGCATTTCATCAATCATCCCCTGCCAACGTGCCACTTCGGCTTTATATTTTTCAACTAATTGATCAAAGGTTTCTTTTCGTTTATGCGCACGTTCATCGCATTGATGTTCTAAAATCTCATCAGCGAGCACAATAGCCTGTTGAATTTGGTAACGTTCATCACCCTCAAGAACTTCTTCAAACAATTTACTTTTCACAAATTCTTCAAGCACCACACCGTGACTTGTGTATTCAAGCAATTTTGTTTTTAACGATTCGTCGATGCGGGAATAGACTGCTTCTTGCAAACGTTTTTCTTCATCGCTTGCACATAATTCCACATAGGCCTTGCGGTAGGGGTATTCTTGGCGGCCAATAAAAACCAATGCTTGGTGTATTTGTTTTTCGCTCGCATTTTCGTCTGCGCTTAATTCGGCATGCAATTTTTTCGCCTCTTCTTGAATATGAGTTGGCACGAGCGGCACAAACTTTTTGATGGCAAGCGCGAATTGATCTAAATAGGATTGATGTGGATGCGGCATAGAAAAAACGGAAATTATTGGCTTGATTGTAACATAAAAGTTGCAGAAGCATGAACTTTCTGCTAATTTCAGCGAGGTTCACAAAGGAGCAACCATGCACATTAAAATGCTGAGCTCGGTTACCGAGCTTCTTATCGCCCTCGGTCAAACAAGTCCAAGCGAGCATACGCTTTTCGTGAATGCGACACATGCGACGCCGGAATCCTTGCTCGCAGGCATTCGCGGTGCCACAGCACTCGCAGCAGACTTTGACGGTACATTAACCCCCGGCGGGCAGTGGCTTGTTTTGAAAACGTGGTTGAGCGCCGCTGATCGAGTGCTTGATGCAGAAGCAACCACGGCGTATTTTGCGCAAACGAAACGTCCGAACGTTGAAAACCTCGTCTACCTGTTCGAGAGCATTGAACGCTTTTACGGCATACAGCTTGGGGGATTCAACAACTTCGCCCGCTCGTTGCCGCCCCGCGAAGGAGCAGTAGATTTCATCCGCAGCTTCGAACCGGACAAAGTGGGCGTCATCAGCTTTGGGCTCGCGAACTTCATCCGAACGTGGTTGAAGTACCATGTCCCTGGCAACCGTGCCCACGTCTTCGCCCTCGAGCTCCTGTTCAAGGAAGGCCTCATTGGCTACAAGCCCGAAACTGCCGTCACCGACAGCAATAAGGGCCATATGCGAGACGTCTTCGTGGCACATACGAAAACGCCACAGAACCGCGTGCTCGTGATCGGCGACGCGCCAACCGACCTTGCGATGATGCATCCCGAAAACGTAGGGATCCTCCTGATTCCAAAAATCGACCCCGACCCACAGCGCATGAAACATCGACTCAATGGACTCGAAGCCTTGTGGCCGCTCGTCCAAGGTGTCCTCGTTTCCGACTCGCTCGCGCCTCTCGCGTCCCTCCGCACTACCTCACGGTAGTGCTTTTGTTTCTACTCTCTACATCTTCTCCTTTTTCCTCTTTCCTACAACCCATCTCCCATCTCCTCTTTCCTACTTCCTATTTCCTACTTCCTAACCCCTAATCATTGACTTCTCTCCCTATTTCTTATACAATCGCCCTGGCTTATTATTCTTAATGCCCGAAAGTCATTTAGCGCAGTTTTGCGTAAAATCACGGTCGGGAAACAAATTTATGGCAAAAGTAAGTGAACAATCATTGCAAACCCTCCTCGATGAAGGAGATTTTTTGTCTCTTCCAGGTCTTGGAGATTTAGTTGCAGGTGTCGTAACGGCAACAAAAGGACGTGAAATCCGCATCGACGTAAACGGACGCGCTACTGGCGTAATCCGTGGTCGTGAACTTTTCGCAGAATCAAGCGTTTATAACGATTTGAAACTCGGCGATAAAGTAGAAGCAACCGTTATCGCTTTGGAAAACGAAAATGGCGAAATGGAACTTTCTTTCCGCTATGCTGGACATAAGAAATCATGGGAAGAACTTCGTAAGGTTTTCGCAAGCGGCGAAGCGATGAAGGTAAAGGTAGTGGACGCAAATAAAGGTGGATTGCTTGTACGTGCTGAACACGTTTCAGGATTCTTGCCTGTTTCACAACTTGCTCCAGAACATTACCCACGCGTAACTGGTGGCGACAAACAAAAGATTCTCGATAAGTTGGCAAGCTTCATTGGTCAATCAATGCGCGTAAAAGTGCTCGATTTGAACGAAGAAGATGAAAAACTTATTTTCTCTGAAAAAGCGATTTGGGAAGCAGAGCAAAAGAATGTTATTTCCCTCATCAATGTTGGAGATAAAATTTCTGGTGAAGTTACCGCTCTTGCAGACTTTGGTGCTTTCGTGAAATTCGCTCCAAAGGGCGAAGAAGAATCTCCGCTCGAAGGATTGGTGCATATCAGCGAAATCGCATGGCAACGCATCGACCACCCTAAGGACTTGTTAAAAGTTGGTGATACGGTTGAAGCAGAAATCATCGGCGTTGAAGGAAGTAAAATCTTCCTTTCAATGAAAAAGTTGGTAAATGACCCATGGAAAGATGTTGCAATCAAGTACAAAGCTGGCGATATTGTGGAAGGAACCATTTTGAAGATTAATCCATTCGGATTCTTCGTGGAACTTGATCGAGACATTCATGGTCTTGCCCACATTTCAGAACTCTCTGAAAAACCAGTAGAAGACATTAAAACACTTGGAACCATTGGTGAACGACGCGCTTTCAAAATCGTGTCTGTTGAACCAAATGAACACCGTCTTGGCCTTTCAATCAAAGGCATTGACGCAAAATAATCAAGGAAGAGCCGAAAGGCTCTTTTTTGATTTGCCAATCGCCCGCTTTTTTGAGAATATGCCAAAACAAAAACGCAAAGCATTATGAATTCAGTGACGAAAAATATCTTGGTCTTTTTACTCGTAGTCATCTCTCTTGGACTCGTCTTTTCTGGGTATAATTTGAATACCGAAAAACCAGAAATCATTGGTACTTCCACCTTGGTTGAAAAAATCAAACAAGGCGAAGTGGAACGGATTGTCGTTCAAGAAGACACCCTTTCTATTACCGCCGTTGGTGGCCAGGAATTCGCCATGAAAAAAGAGTATGGCCAATCACATGCGGAATTGCTTGTAAGTTACGGCGTTACCGCAGATGAATTACAGGCATTAAACGTAGAAGTAAAACAGCCAAGCGCCGCCTCGACCATTTTGCGTTCAGCTTTACCAAGTTTCCTCTTTTTAATTGGATTTGTCATCGTTTTCTGGCTTGTCATGCGCCAAATGCAAGGAGCAAATAATCGTGCGCTTTCTTTTGGGCAATCTCGCGCAAAAGAAGCAGAAACCAAAAAGCATACTGTCACATTTAAAAAAGTTGCTGGAAACGAAGAAGCAAAAGAAGAACTTGCCGAGGTTGTAGAATTTTTAAAGCATCCAAAAAAGTTTATTGAAGTAGGAGCAAAAATTCCAAAAGGCGTATTGCTTATGGGGCCGCCAGGAACCGGAAAAACCTTGCTTGCGCGCGCCGTTGCGGGCGAAGCAAAAGTGCCGTTTTTCCATATGAGCGGTTCGGAATTCGTAGAAATGTTTGTGGGTGTTGGTGCAAGCCGAGTGCGCGATTTATTTAAAAAAGCAAAATCAACCGCGCCATGTATTATTTTCATTGATGAAATTGATGCCGTAGGACGACAACGTGGTGCAGGACTTGGCGGAGGTCACGATGAACGTGAACAAACCCTCAACCAAATCTTGGTAGAAATGGATGGATTTGAACCAAATAGCGGTGTGATTGTGATTGCAGCAACCAATCGCCCTGATGTGCTTGACCCAGCGCTTTTGCGACCAGGCCGATTCGACCGTCGAATTACCCTTGATTTACCAGGACTCGATGAACGACTTGCGATTTTGAGCATTCACGCAACCGC
>CAYZYJ010000041.1:0-7600 GCA_964482565.1 uncultured Gammaproteobacteria bacterium | reverse complement strand
GAAGCCATTTTTCCCATCTTAAAATGCATTTGTGTTTTTCGAACCATATAATCAATAAATATAAGTCATTTCAGCATAAATACGGTTTTTTATCAACTTGACACAAAGCGCTAAGAAGCAGATAATCTTGGCGTTCTATGAAGCTTTTTACTTGGAAACAACGTATTGTCGTGATTTCTACCACCTTGCTTTGCATTGGTGCATTCGCGCTCGGCGGATTTCTCATCGATTATACGTTTGACTCATCGCCGCTTGGCTTGATTGGGGCGGTTCTCGTTTCATTTCCATTTACGCAGTGGGTTGTGTATAAACGTATGCAAAATCACCTAAAAAAGCATCCACCAATTGTTGATTAATGTTCTTATGCCAAATATTTCCTTGCCAGCACATGTCTTTTTTCAACTCGGTCCATTTCCTATTACCGATGGTATTTTAGGAGGAATCGTTGTTTCACTCACGCTTATCGCCTTTTCTATTCTTGCGGTGCGTAAATTTTCCTTGATTCCAAATCGTTTGCAAATGGCCCTTGAATTGGTGGTCGAATATATTATGGACCAGCTCACCACGGCTTTTGGTTCAGAAAAAAAAGCACGCGCGTTTTTCCCGCTCTTCTTTACCATTTTGCTTTTTATTACCGTCGCGAATCAATTCACCTTGATTCCGTTCATCTTCCAAGTAATGTACGAGGGAAACGCAATTTTGCGTCAACCAACATCAGACTTCGCTCAACCGCTAACCTTAGCGTTAATTGTCGTTGTGCTTTCCCATGTTTTGGCGTTTAAGATTTCGCCAATCAAACATCTTTCAAACTTCTTCGCTTTCGGAAAACTTCTTAAAGTACGTTCGGTTGCTGAACTTGGAAATGCCTTCGTGGATATTTTCATTGGTATTTTGAATATCATTGGAGAAATTGCAAAAGTTGTTTCGCTCGCCGCACGTCTATTTGGAAACGTCTTTGCAGGAAATGTAATGGTTGCCGTGATTGCAAGTCTTTCTATTTTCACCTCATTCATCGTACCTATTCCGTTTATTTTCCTTTCCATTTTCTCTGGATTCATTCAAGCCTTCGTGTTTATGTTGCTGTCGATTCAATTCATCGCCATCACGATTGACGGCGCAACACCAGAGAAAGTCGAAGAAATACCGAATCCCGAGGTTGCAATCGCTGGTTAATCCACCGCAGCTCTTGATTCTTTCCTCGATTAAAACTATAATTCCGTCGTCTAAAACGAATTTAACTATATTTTATGGACATTGAAGCAGCACGACTCCTCGCAGCAGGACTTTGTATGGGACTTGGAGCTATTGGCCCAGGTATTGGTGAAGGTTACGCAGCCGGTCAAACGATGGCAGCAATCGGCCGAAACCCAGCAATGGCAGGTAAATTGATTCCAAACATGATTGTAGCAATGGCAATTACCGAATCAACCGCTATTTACTCTCTTGTGGTTGCATTGATCATTTTGTTCGCGGTGTAGTTAATTCTTGCGATCTTTCCTTTTATGGACGCCTTTTCCAAACTCGGCATTGACGGCTGGGGAATCCTTCTCTATCTCGTTAATTTCGGCATCGTTCTATTCATCATGCACCGTTATTTATACGGTCCACTTCTTGCGTATCTCGATGAACGTCGAGCAACTATTAAGCGTAATGTTGAAGATGCAGAAAAGTTGCGCCTTTCCTTTGAAGAAGAAGTTCGCAAACAGGAATCCGAAACGGATCGCAAAATGCAAGAAATGAATACGCGTATTGCAGAAGCGAAGAAACATGCAAAAGAAACGGCAAAAGAAGTAATTGCAGACGCCGATGCACGTCGCGAATCGATTCTTGCAGAAGCAAATAAAGATGCGGAAGCAATAAAACAAGGCGCATTAAGCGAAGCAGAAAAAGAAGCATTGAAACGCATGGAAAACGTGATTCGTCATGTATTGCAAAATGCGGTTCCAGAAAAAGTGATTCAAGACAGCGTAAGCAAAGGCTGGAAACAAGCATCTTAATATGGTTACGGAATTATTAAGTCATACGCTCTTTGATGCCTTGCAAGCGGTAAAAAAAGAATCGTTTTTCAACGAAGAACCGGTAAAACGCAAAGACGCTATCGAAAAACAGCTTTCAAAAGCGTATCCAAAATCATTAGTTGCCTATCTTTCTGCGTGTGGTAAAACAGATTTTGCTCGTGATTGCCAAGAACTCACTCCTTTTATTGGAGCGAAAGAGTCACTCTTTGCACAACCATTGAATGCAAAAGAAAACGGTCTTTACCTCGCCTTCCTCCAATTTCTCGAAAAAGACTTATTGAGAGAGTTGAAAGAAACGGCAGCATCTCCTTCTTCCCTGCTTCAACGATTGCGAGAATTGCAAAAAGCAGAAAAAGAAGGCGAACGAGAAATACGCATTCTGATTCGTGAAGCGCAAGAATTACTCGCGATTGCCCTCAATAAAGAATCCGCCGTGATTCAAATCGCAACGCCGTTACAAGAAATCGATTTGGCTGCATTCGAAAAACTGACTCGCTCATCGATTAAAGAAGGGATTCCGTCGATTACCGTGAACAAAGCGTTACTTGGTGGCTCACGTGTTTTTGAAGGCGGTAAACTGACCGATCATAGCTGGCACGCAAAACTAACCGTATTATTTTCACGTTTGAAGTAAGGTATGGCAAAACAGAATTTACAAAACTTTTTCACCGCATTCGATTCCGCAATTGCGCATCTTGAATCGCAAACGCAATCAGAAACCGAAGCTGGAATTATTCGCTCCGCAAAAGACGGCATTCTTCATATTCATGGACTACTTGGACTTCGCATGGGTGAAGTTGTAGAAGTAGAAGGAATTGGTGCGCGCGCTTTAGTAATGCAACTTGAAGGACGTAATGCGTATGCCGTATTACTTTCTACCGCTCGTGAAGTAAAAGAAGGACAAGCTGTTATTAAAACCGGTGCTTTCCTTGGTGTTGAAGCAAGCGAAGGATTACTTGGCCGAGTGATTGATCCACTAGGAAAAACCATCGACGGCGGGCAAGAAGCGCAAAAAGGAACCTTTATGCCACTCGAATCGATTGCTCCCGGCGTAATGAGTCGTCAACCAGTAAGCGAACCAGTGCAAACGGGTATCGTTTCGATTGATGCCATGATTCCAGTAGGACGTGGGCAACGCGAACTTATTATTGGAGACCGACAAACAGGAAAAACCACGGTAGCTCTTGACGCTATTTTGAATCAAAAAGGCGGCGATATGATTTGTATTTACGTCGCAGTTGGGCAACGTGAATCAAATACCTCTCGCGTGGTAGAAAAATTAAAGAAATTTGGCGCACTTGATTACACCATCATTGTTTCTGCTGGTGCATCTGATCCAGCTGTATTGCAATACCTCGCCCCATATACTGGCGCAGCAATTGGTGAATACTTCATGCGTAAAGGCAAGCACGTTTTGGTTGTTTACGATGATTTGTCTAAACACGCTGTTGCTTACCGCGAACTTTCGCTTCTTTTGCGACGACCACCAGGACGCGAAGCATTCCCTGGAGACGTATTTTACTTACACTCACGTTTACTTGAACGCGCAGCGAAACTTTCCGACAAATTAGGTGGAGGTTCGCTTACCGCCCTTCCAATTGTAGAAACACAAGCTGGAGACGTTTCGGCGTATATTCCAACCAACGTGATTTCTATTACCGACGGACAAATCTTCCTTGAATCTGATTTGTTCTGGAGCGGTATTCGCCCTGCAATCAACATTGGTATTTCCGTTTCTCGTGTAGGAGGAGCTGCGCAAACAGGTATTGTGAAAAAAGTTTCTGGAACGGCGAAACTTGATTTGGCGCAATACTATGAACTTGCGGCATTTACCCAATTCGCAAGCGAACTCGATGCCGACACAAAACGTCAGCTTACTCGTGGAGAACGCGTTGTAGAAGCAATGAAGCAAAAAGAACATGCTCCGTATAAATTGTGGGAAGAAGTTGTTGTGCTTCGTTCTGCAACAAGTGGACACCTCGACAAAGTAGAAGCAAAGGATGTGCAAAAAACATTGCAACAAATCCTTTCTTTCTTCAGCGGAAATCACGCCGACCTCATCAAAAAAATGGAATCGGAAAAGAAATGGACCGATGAAATTTCCGCAGAAGTTGATTCTGCTATTGAAAAAGCCGTTAACGCCTAGTACATGTCGCTCATAGAGCTAAAAAAGAAAATTCAGGCGACCAAGAACACCAAGAAAATCACCAAAGCCATGCAACTTGTGGCAGCGAGTAAAATGAAGACTTTCCAAAAGAAATCTGCATCAACTCGGCTTTATACGCGTGATCTTCTGAAAGCTCTTCGGCTCGCAGGCCTTTCCCTCGAGTCAACGTCTTACGGAAAATTCCGCGAAGACGGTGCAACGCTCTTTGTTTTGCTCACATCCGACAAGGGGTTATGTGGCGCCATGAATGCACGGCTTCTACGCACCCTTTACCAAAGTGATGAATGGAAAGGATTACCTTCTGAAAAACGAAAACTCATCACGGTCGGGCGCAAAGCTACCGACTCAGCAAAACATGCCGGTCAAGAAGTTTTGCATGGATTTGCCGGATTGAGCGAAGAAATGACGCCCCTTGATGCGGTCGAAATCATCAGCAAAATTTTGCACGCATGGGACGAAGAAGGAATAAAAGAGGTACGCATTATTTCTCCTTGGTATGTCAATCCCTTCGTCTTTGAAACATCTATCAATACCTTCCTTCCCCTTTCACAAGCAACCGTCGCCGAGCATTTGGCGAAAGGTAGTGCGAAAGAGGAAGTGAAAGAAGAATTAGTGGAAGCGGCATTTTTTGAACCTTCGCAAGATGAAGTCGTTGAAAAACTCGCCGAACATGTGGTGCAGGCACTCTTTATAGAAGCATTCTTCGAACTAAAGGCCACCGAATACTCGAGCCGAATGGTTGCCATGAAAAAAGCAACCGAAGCCGCCGACGATCAAATAAAAATCTTCACTCAAGCGTTTAACAAGGCGCGTCAAACCGCCATCACTCAACAGCTTGCCGAACTCGCGAGCGCAAATGAAGCCATGTCCGGAGCTAATGATCGTGAATATTTTACCTAATATGAAAAAAGAAATTGGAACAATTAGTCGTATTGCTGGAGTCGTTATAGACGTCTTCTTCAATGATCACGTACCGGAAAAGTACTCTGCTCTTCGTGTAGACAATAATGGGCAGGCGCTTATTTTAGAAGTACAAGCACATATTGGCGACGGTGTTGTGCGTACCATTGCCATGAGTTCAACGGACGGTCTCGCAGTAGGACAAGATGTTGAAGATACGATGTCACCAATTTCCGTTCCTGTTGGAGAAGCGGTTCTTGGCCGCGTATTAAACGTTGTAGGCGACGTTATTGATGACGGAAAAGCAATTCCCGCTTCGGTTGAACGACGGTCTATTCACCAACCAGCACCAAGCTTTGCAGAACAAAGCGGAAAAAGCGAAATCCTTGAAACCGGAGTAAAAGTAATTGACTTGCTCGCGCCTTTTATTAAAGGAGGAAAAACTGCCCTTTTCGGAGGAGCTGGAGTAGGAAAAACCGTTATCATGCAGGAATTGATTCACAATGTTGCTATGGCGCATGGTGGATATTCCGTTTTTGCCGGCGTTGGAGAACGAACCCGTGAAGGAAATGACTTGATTCGAGAAATGGAAGAAAGTGGCGTTATCGACAAAGTTTCCATGGTTTTCGGGCAAATGAATGAACCACCAGGAGCGCGTATGCGTGTTGCATTAACTGGTTTAACCATTGCGGAAAAATTCCGCGATGAAGGCCGCGATATTTTGATGTTCGTCGACAATATTTTCCGCTTCACTCAAGCAGGAGCGGAAGTTTCTGCCCTTCTTGGTCGCTTACCTTCTGCCGTTGGTTACCAGCCAACCCTCGCAACCGAAATGGCTGCGCTTCAAGAACGTATCACTTCAACCAAAACCGGTTCTATTACCTCGATTCAGGCGGTATACGTTCCAGCAGACGACTTAACCGATCCGGCTCCAGCAACTACCTTCCAACATTTAGACGCAACTATTACTCTTTCGCGTAAGTTGGCATCTATGGGATTGTACCCAGCTGTTGACCCGCTCGACTCTACCTCTTCTGCTCTTAAAGAAGATATCGTTGGCGAAGAACATTACGACATCGCAAACCGCGTTCGTGAAACCTTGCAACGCTACAAAGAATTACAAGACGTGATTGCGATTCTTGGTATGGACGAACTTTCCGACGAAGACAAGCAAATTGTTGAACGTGCGCGAAAAATCCAAAAATTCCTCACACAAAACTTCTTCGTTGCAGAACAATTTACCGGAACTCCTGGGCAATTAATTTCTCGTGAAGATACGATTTCTGGCTTCAAAGGAATTTTGAACGGTGAATACGACCACATTCATGAATCTCACTTCTACCTCGCAGGTACAATTGATGAGGTAATTGAACGACACAATAAAGCGCAGCAAGCGTAGATATGGCGACGCCTCAATTCCAATTCTCGCTACGAACACCAGTTACCGAGCTTTACAATGCTCCGGTTGATTTGGTGCATCTTGCAACCGATGAAGGTGAAATGGAAGTGTTGCCAGGGCACGCCTCAACCGTTGGAACGATTCAGTTTTCTAAAATCGTTGTTACTTCTCTTAATCACACCGACAGCTTTTTAGTCCGTCAAGGGATTTTGACGGTCGATGAAAACGGAACCGTGGTACGCATTCTTGCAACCGATGCGCATAAACAAAGCGATATGCGATTGCGCAGCTTGGAAGAATACCGCACCTTTATTCTAGACAGATTAAAGGAACCGGAACGACTTTCTAAATATCAAATGCGTTTTCTCTCCGATCAACAGGCATCTATCGAAAAAAGTATCGAGGTATTCCGCACCGATGAAACAAAAAACTCCTAGCCAAAAGCTGGGAGTTTTTTTGACAAAAACCGTAAAAAGCGTATACTTCTCGCTTGTTCATTTTCCTTGGAGGAATCATGCATATTCTCATCGTTGACGACGACGTCCGCATCACCAATGTCCTCGGTCGACTATTGCGCAAGGACGCCCACAATATTGCGACCTACAATAATCCCTATTTGCTTCTAAAAAAAATCCGAAGGGATAGTGAAGCGAGGCAACGACTCCCAGACCTCGTCATTTCTGACGGAAGTATGCATTGCCAAATGACTGGCACCGAACTACATAGGGCATTGGTCGAAGAAGGCCTGCTCGGTAAAACGCGCTTCATCCTCTACACCGGGGAACCAAACGTGTACCGCGAGTATTGCGAGGCCAATGCCGTGCCGTGCTTTGCAAAGCCAAACGCCGTTCCATTGCTCGACTATATCAAGACGTTAACGCCAAAACCTTAAGCGAGGCCCAAAAGTCCGCTCTCAACGCCACCGATCGCTTCGGTGGCATTATTTTTTTGTTCGCGAACGGCGTGGCGGGCCCTGAAGTTTGCGAACTTCAGGGCGGGTGGCAGGGTTTTTGGGGACCCCAAATTCGCGCAACGAAGTGAGCGAATATTGGGGTAAAAATCCTGACAGGACCCGTCACGTCAGTCGCGACTTACGTGGCCCGCACGCTGTTCGTG
>CAYZYJ010000040.1:0-7756 GCA_964482565.1 uncultured Gammaproteobacteria bacterium | reverse complement strand
ATAGAAGACGATAACTTTATTGCAAAAAGTTATAAACGAAAATTGGAAGAAGAGGGATTTGATGTTTTGCTTGCTGGAAACGGCGCTGAAGCAATCGAAATCATTAAACAACAAGAAAATATCGATTTGGTGATTTTGGATTTGATTATGCCTGTAATGGATGGATTCCAGTTTTTGGAAAATGTGAAAAAAGAACAGTTGCAAGTACCAGACGTTTTGGTTTTAACGAATTTGAATGAAGGCGAAGCGAAAGATCGTGCCGGTCAATTAGGTGTGGAAACGTATTTGGTGAAAGCGAATGTTTCGTTAAAAGAATTGCTTGAACGCATTCGTGCAGCGCTTGGAGCATGAGAGCTATTCCAACGTTTAAAGAAGAACGCGCATTCGCACAAGCGGGCTTTTTACGCATTGCAGGTGTAGACGAAGCGGGATGCGGGGCATTAGCTGGGCCAGTGGTTGCTGGGGCGGTGATTTTGCCGTTGAATTCGCGAATTGTTGATTTGCGAGATTCAAAGCTATTGAGCGCAAAGAAACGTGATGAATTATTTGATGTGATTCGCATGAAAGCGACGGCGTTTGGCATTGGAATTGCGCATGTTGAGGAAATTACCGCGTTCGGAATTAGGCCCGCAACCATGCTCGCCATGCGTCGCGCCTTAGAACAGATTGCCGAGGTTGATGCCGCGCTTGTGGACGCATGGACGATTCCAGAATTAACCATTACGCAAAAAGGTATTATTCGGGGTGATAAAAAAGTGAAATCGATTGCTGCGGCGAGTGTTTTAGCAAAAGTTACGCGCGACCGCATGATGGCGGAAATTGGAAAAATGTACCCGCATTACGGTTTTGATATTCACAAAGGTTACGGCACCTTATCGCATCGCACAGCTATAAGAAATCATGGCCCATGCCCCGCCCACCGCATGACGTTTACTCTGGTCTAACGAGTGAAGGGATATGGATAACTACCCCGAAGTCTGACTTTGAAGTCAGTCTTAGAAAGTCGATTTTGTGCGGTTTACTGATTGATATGTTAGGCTTTGAATAGCTAATGCAAGCTAAAAAATGGCAATTGGGACAAAACAAAGTCTGACTTCAAAGTCAGACTTTGATATCTAAAACCCATTATATAAAACCGATGCGAGAATGTATTGCGCTTGGCCAACGAGTTGCACTTCGGTTAATCGCCAAATGTCGCGACGCTCTAAATCGTATTCATGCGATTCATCGACGCCGTTTACAAGGGTTTGAGGCAAGGTGCATAATCCCCATTTTGTTCCGCAAGGGTGGTGAATAGTGGATTCATTGGCAAAATGTGCGCCGTAAATATTTGACCCATGCAAATATTCCCAAAGCCGTTTACTGAGTAGCTGAAATTGCGCATCGCCAGTTTGTTGCCGATAAAGTGATTCAAGAGCAATCGTTCCTGCAATATCGTAATTGCCTCCGATATATTGGAATCCGTCAGGGTAGGTAATAAACTCTCGCTCAACGGTTCGTAGCACTGAGCCAATATAATCAAATGATTCAGCGTTTAAATGCGCTAAATGCGTAAAGTTTACGCCCCAACCGCCTTGTGCGGGTTTTTTATTGCCGTCATACAATAATTCGAGCGAGTGCATTTCATCGCTTGTTAAGGTGAGTGGCCCTTCTTCGCAACAGTTTTCTGAAACGGTTTTTGTAGAAAGTGTTTGTAGCCGTTTTTCGACTTCGCTTGTATCGCGGCCTAAATTACGCAGGGTGAGTGCGTGTAAAAGCGCAATGTCTCGGCCTTCTTCGCTGGCAAATGTATAGGTTTCTTGAGGGAAAAACCACGAGTCAAAAAGCGGCGGAATGAGGTAATAATGATTGCGGACATCGCGTATTTGCTTTTGATTCTGTGCACCCATGTGATTCATACAATCAAGTTGGCGGTCAATCACAAAGAGTAATTCCTGTTTTACGTCTTCACGTTTTGCAACCGAATACGCAAGCGATAAATAATAAAGTGCTTCCGCATTTCTTTGCGCAAAAATCACATAATCACCACTGTCATACCAGCAATAATCAATATCTTTTCGGTGATGCGTTTCATTGTATAAAAAAATTCGTAACTCATTTGCAATCGGTGAACGTAAATGAAAATCTTGTTCCCGATAAGGCCAAACGGCGAATGCGCCAATCACAAAAACGCCAATCACCAAAATGAACGTGGCGAATAAAACCTTATTCCGCATGCTTTTGCAAAAGCGCCAACAATTCTTTGCGAAGTTTCGGATCTTCGTGTTCGTGTAAGGCATATTCGATTTGCGAGAGTAAATAATCGCGCGGGTTACCACAATCTAAATACTTTCCACCTGGAATAAGGCAAGCAAAAAGACCGGTTTCTTTTTTCATTTCGTTTAAGATGTCGGTAATCCATAATTCGCCATCACGGCCACGCTTTGTTTTCTTTAAATACTCAAAAAACGTTGGGGGAAGGGCATAGCACCCGTGCACCGCAAAGTTTGAGGGCGCCTTACCACGCGCAGGTTTTTCGACAATTTTAAGAATTTCCATGACTTCTTTTTCCCCGCGTATGGCTTTTAATTCTGCCATGCCGTAAAGCGATTGTTTTTCTTCTTCTTCAATTTCAACGGCAGAAATGACGGGTTTTTCTAGTCGTTCAAAGGCTTCGATAACTAATTTGGTTCGAGGTTTACCATTTGAAAGGAAAAATTCATCTCCCCAAAGTACAAGAAATGGTTCGTCTTTTACCAAGTGTTCGGCAGCTTTTAACGCGCCACCATTGCCCATTGGTGGTTCGGTATACACAAAAGTGAAATGCGCTAAATGAGAAATCTTTTTTAACTCCTCAACATGTTCTTTTTTACCAAGTTGTTGAAAATACTTTTCGAGCATTTCATTCGGCGCAAAAAATCCTTCAATTGCTTCTTTATGTTGCGCGACAACGAAAATAATTTCTTCAATTCCCGCCGCAACCACTTCTTCAACCACGCGTAAAACAACGGGCTTATTCCAAATCGGAAACATTTCTTTTGGAATGGTTTTTGTTGCTGGTAAAAACCGCGTGCCAAATCCACCAACGGGAATAATTGCTTTTTTAATATGGTTCATAGTTTTTCTTCGTTGATAAGGCTGATGATGCGCGCAACAATCCGTTGCTTTTCAGCGATATTGTCGTGAATGCGTTTTTGATTATGTGTCGGAAGTGGCACTTTATTCGCAATCATAAGCGCATCTTCTTCGATGTAAAAGATTTCTTTGAGGTAATCTTTTAATTCAGCTTTTGTGAGCATAATCAGCGGAATGTAAAATGGCGATATTTTCGCGCGTAAGCGATTTCAATTCATCAAGAAGGCTGAGGATTTCGACACGCTTTTCTTTCTGAATATTCAAAAGCAAATAGACGGCACGAACTCGAAACTCGAGCTGGTCTAAAAAGAGTTCTTCTAATACCTCAAGCGTGAGCGTTTCTTTGTTGTGCAACATAAAGCGTTACAATGAAGTATAGCAAAATTGCGGCGTGAAAAGTAGCCCAAACAATGTTTGAAAGAAGTGCTGGTTTATTGCCAGCGTCGGGGAAGTTCCACAGGCCATAAAAAACGGCAAGGACATTGAGAACGATTAAGGTCATTTGAATCCAAATGGTACGAGGTTTGATTTCAAAGGCATTACCTTCTTTTTTGGTGGTGTGAAAAACGGCACGGCGACCAATGAGGGCGTGGAAAAGTGACTTTACATAAATCGGCAAGGTAATCAGCGTAAGTGATTGCGCTTTAATCAAATCACTAAGACGGAAATAACGATATTTCATGGTAAGGGCGTAAAACAAAAAGCTCGAAATTAAATACGGCGTGTAAATAATCGAAAAGAGTAATGGATCGCTTGAATACGCAGGAACGCGAAAGAAAATGTAAAAAATCGGCATCAAAATTAAAATCATCCACACAAAACCAACACCAAAATACATACCAGAAAGCGTAAATTCTACGCGCTGCCAAAACGACAATTGATTGAATGGATTAAGGATGTGCAAAACATTATTAAAAAACGAACCAAATGTTCCGCGCGACCAGCGATACTGTTGTTTGAAATATTCTTCTAAATTGATTGGACCTTCGCCAAAAGCGGTAGTGTAATTAAAGTATTTGGTTTTCCATCCTTTTTTTACAATATGCATCGAGGTTGCATAGTCTTCGGTAATGCTTTTTTCGTCCCATCCGCCAACGGATTTAATCGCTTTACGGCGCATAATAAAATTCGTTCCGCATAAAAACATGCTATTATGCACGCTTTTTCCTTCAGAAATATATTCGTAAAAAATCGATTGCTGAATTTGTGATATACGCGAAACGGGCGAATCAACGTGATTGCCGTAAAATTGTGGCGTTTGAATATAGGCTAATGTTTCATCGGCCTCCATTTGCGGAACAAGCAATTTTAGAAAATCGCGACTTGGCCTGTAATCAGCGTCAAATACAGCAAAGTAACGAGTTTTAAAAACCTTCAACGCCTCATTCATGGCACCTGCCTTTGCGCCGTGGCGAGGGAAGGGGGTTTTAAAATAGGTAATGCCAAGTTCCTTTGCAGCTGCTTTGATAGGCTCTGCATATTCTTCGTCCGAGGAATCGATGGCAACAATTTCGAAATTCGGATAATCCATGTATTTGCATGCCACGAATGTTTTCGAAACTAAATGCACAGGTTCATTGCGCATGGCTATAAAGGCGGTTACTTTTGGCCAGTCCTTCATGTTTTTAAAGGAAAGTGCTTCTCGTTCGTAAAAAAAGGTTGAGGCAAGAATATTAATAAAATATCCCGTGGCGTTGAGCATAATAAATAATTCCGCCAGGAAAAATCCTAAAATCACCACGCGTTCAAAGGTATTATGCGTCAATTCAAACGTGTAAATAACGGTTCCAGCGCGATAAATACCATAAAGCGCCAAAGCGTTTACCGTTAAAATGCCAAGGGCGAGAAAAAGATTATGATGATGTACGCGGTTTGAGGACATGTTTTACTGTTTTGAGCATTATTTCTGGCGTCGTGCGAGACTTTACAAGGAATGCACCAACCCCTTTTTGTAACATATCTTCACGGTCGGTATCGCCTTCTAAATTGGTAAGCACAATACACCGACGATGACCTTTTTTTAATTTTTCCAAAAATCGTTTTCCGCTCATGAGTGGCATAATGAGATCGATAATCAACGCGTCGTATTGTGTTTTACGCATCTTTTTTGCGCCCTCTTCGCCGTTCAATGCATAGTCCATTATAAACCCAGCATTTTCGAGTGGTTTACCAAAAATCTCGTGGTAATACGGTTCATCCTCAATAAATAAAATGCGCTTTTTTGCCATACTAATCGTTATGTTTCTTGCGCGTGAATAAGAGGAAAAGCATGCTAATCGTGAAAACCGTTACAATATCGACAATAAGCAAAATGATGTAATACCATTTGCTACTCATATTTAAATTATCCCATGCACTCAAAGTGAATCGTGACGGCATGTCGATTTTGTGCCATTCGCCATTTGCAAATAAGTCCTCGGTATAAA
Source organism: uncultured Gammaproteobacteria bacterium (assembly GCA_964482565.1). Classification (GTDB taxonomy): domain Bacteria; phylum Patescibacteriota; class Patescibacteriia; order UBA9934; family UBA9934; genus CAYFMS01. The sequence goes on along the minus strand of CAYZYJ010000040.1, from coordinate 2,216 downwards.
CTTTTGCTTTGCCAGGGAAAAGGGAAATGGAATTCACGGTATAGGTTACACAGTCTTCGCAAGGGCCAGCTTCCGAAAGGCGGTTACCGTAGCGGAATCCAAAAAACGGACGGAACTTAATGACTTCCGGTGCCATGCCAATACCACGCAAATCAAGATTATTCCATTTATATTCTGGGTCGCGAACCGTAATGGTGGTTTGATGATTAAAAATGCTTTTTTGTTCCGTGGCGTAGGAAACAATGATTGGCGCGGTTAAATCAATCAACATCATTGGCATCCCAATTGTGAAACAAGTTTTACGTCCTTGCGCGGTATTGATGAAAAATCCACCCGGCGTTTTTACGTCCCAAAACCGCTTAATCTCAAAAAACATTTCTTGCGCATCTTCTTGGAAAATAGGGTCGTAACGATGCGTCCATTCAAGCATGTCCATGGCGAGGCGCTTATCGTAGTAATCACGACCATTATCGGAACTTTCGCCAGGAACCAAACTATTAAAATAGCGGTCGTCGTCGTGGGCCATGGACCAATAAAAATCCCGTCCAACTGAACCTTCTTGGTATGCGGCTTCATTCTGACTCAAAAATCCGTAGATCAATTTATCAATTACCGACATTCCGTGGTAATAATACGCATTGCCATCTGTGGTTAAAAACTCTTTGCCGTGCAATCCACGGTAGCGTTCATCGTAAAGCAAAACCCAATCACGGGCGGCAATATTGCCGGTTAATAAGTATTCTTCGTAATGGGCGGTGTTTTCTGGAAATCGGTAACCGATATCAAGTGTAGAATCGTAATCGGCAAATATTTGCGCATCAGGAAAACGTTCACGTTGCGCACGAGTGGTTTCTAAAGCGACGCTTAAGTATTGTTCCTTTTCGGTTAATCGATACGCTTGCATTAATGCATACGCAACATAGGCTTCGTTTCGCGGATTCCAAAAAAACTCTTGCCGCGTGCGGTGATTGCGTTCGTCATATTCGTACCATTCGCCATTTCCTTTATAGAGATTTTTGATTAAATAATCGGCCGTGCGTTCAATAATGGCGATATTTTCTTCATGCGGAGCCTGTGTTTGAATTCCACCAGCCCAGAGGAGTAAATTTGCTTGAAAAATCGTGTACTTGCGAGAATCTTTTATACTTCCATCGCGTTCCACCCAATATAAATAACCACCATCTTTTGAGTCGTACACAAATTCTTGCACAAAGTCGCGTTTCGCTTCGTAGTAATCAAGCGCGGAATGCGGAGCATTGAAATTTAAATAATACGCATATAACTTTGCACCTGTCACAATTCCTAAACAAATAATCGATACGGCAAGTATCGTAAAGTACAATCGTAAAACCGCAGGGTCTTTACTTCGTTTCATAAGTAACGGTAATGCGTGAATGATTTCTGGTATTTTCGATATTGAAAGCGAAATCGTGGTAAGTGGCAATCAATTGTGCGGTTGCAAGCGAGAGGATGATTTCATTTGCGTGTGGGGCATTTTCCTGAAAAAGCGTTGTGGATAAGTCTTCCGTTTCAAGTGAAAGGGGAGAAGTAAGCGCAATGGTAAAGGTGGAATCTGACCACGTAAATGCTGGCGATTCTTCAAAGGCAAATGAGGCGAAAATCAAATTTTCAAGCAGTAATCGGCCATAGCGACGGTCCATGTGTAATTCGCTTGGCGTCGTTTTTAGAGAAAGTTTACGTTTTAAAAACGATTGTATTTCTTGTTTTGTGTCTATAAAGGGTACGGATTCTTTTTTAACGGCGAATGATTTCAATTCATGTTTACTCCAAACCATTAAGTTTTCAATCATCAATAAAGATCGTACCGAAATTTCTTGCATGGATGCGATAGGGGAATGAGCATCGTTTGGCAGTTTTCCGTAAACTCCTGTTTCAAGATTTTCGGCAAACCCGCGCATAATTACAAAGTCGCGCTTGAGGTCATGCCATAAAATATTTGATTTTTTCGGGTCTAGGAAAACGGAAGAATGTTTCACAATAGATTTTTCTCCAGTATAACAATTTTTGGAAGATAAAGAAAAAAGACGAAGTTGCCTTCGTCTTTTTTCACTAGTCACTCTGTAGCCCGTTAGGGTGAAGGGTGATGGAGCCACGATCGGGAGTTGAACCCGAGACCTCATCCTTACCATGGATGAGCTCTACCAACTGAGCTATCGCGTCCTGCCATGTTCGCTGGCTAAAATGGCGTGCTTTTT
>CAYZYJ010000039.1:0-8230 GCA_964482565.1 uncultured Gammaproteobacteria bacterium | reverse complement strand
GAACAATTTCGCAATTATGCAGAAAAAGGGATTGAGGAATTACAGCATCATGAAAAATACGGCAAAGAAGTAGAAAAGATTGTAGAAAAAATTACGCTCAAAGAATTGGTCGCGAGTTTAATGGCAATCGCTAAACAAGAATCGGGCGGCGCGCCTATTGGTAATTTTGCCTACCAACGTTTTGAACCGCATCGTAAAACATTTTCGTATTCCATGTTTCATATTATGAATGAAGGCGTTGGTTTACGTGCAAGAAAAGCGTTAAATTTTAGCATTGGGCAAACATATCACCCACAAAATGCTGTGCAGCTCGCCTTAGTTTTTATGATTGAAAAAGCAAAGAATTTTGATAAATCCGCTGACTCGTATTTCCCGCTCGATAAAGAAATTGAACGTTTTGCCATTATGTACAATGGCGGACATTGGCAAAGAACCAACCCTGAATACGCAAATCAAATTGTAAAATATTTAAATGAAGCACGAGCGCAAGAAGAGCCTGTTATTGCCAAAAATCGCTAACTTTGGTATAAAACGCCCGCCATCTTGGAGGAACTTTGGCCATTTTTACTCGAATCCGCATGGGAATTGCGCTCGTCGTTGGGGTATTTATTACCCTCACCGTCAGCGCCATTACCCTCGCATCCACCTTCACACCCTTCCCACTTACACAGGGGCCAAGAATCTGGGCATTTCTTTCACGCCACCTTTCCCATCGGCTCTGCGGTGGGATTGACTTCAAAGTGCGTGGAGAATTGCCAACGCTCAAGAACGACGAAATCGTCTTCCTCTACGCCAATCACCAAACCTCCGCAGGGCTTTCGGAGCTCGTGTACTTCATTACCACCTACCTCAAACGGAACCCCGTTTATGTGGTGAAAAGTGACTTGTACCCGTGGATTCGTTGGCCAATTGTAAGGCTTGGGCTCGCCATCGTTATTGACCGCAATAACGGTGAGGCGGCGAAACGTGCCATTGAGGAGGCCCTGCCACGGCTGATTGCAGAAAATCGCGCCATCCTGATTTTTCCGGACGGTTCACGGTGGACCTTCAACAAAGCTGAGGGGCAAAGAGCAAAGTTTCGCCATATTCCCGAAGCGCAAGAGATTACGCAGGTTGCCTTGATGCCAAAATCAGGGGGATTTCTGCAAATCATTCACGCGCTCGAGGGCCAGCCGTATCGACTCGTGGAACTTGGAAACGAGTTCAGCGTGCGAACCGACGGACTTGCAACCTGTCGTCGCTTGGCAGGGTCTACCTTTAATGTGTTCGTACAAGAAATCCCTCCGGAATCATTGCCAACGAATGACAAAGAACGTGAAGCGTGGCTGGTTGCAAGGTTCTTACGTATGACTCGTGCGATTCGAGCAACGCGCGAACCACGGCCACCAAGCTCCATCCCTTAACCGACGTCACCCTGACGTCGGTTTCTCTTTTTGACAATTATTACAAAGAACCTTAAGCTTTTCGCGCTTCTTGGAGGAAGTCATGAGTCTGCACCTTAATGGAAAACAAAAAATCCCACCGAGGACCCTGGTCCCTCGCATGAACGGGCTTTACACACGATTCCAAGACCAGTGCCTGAAAATGATTAGCGAACCCCTCACCTTGAGGGAATTGCTCACTGTGGTACGCCTTGCTCAATCGCTTCGCTCGATCAGCACGCTTTACCATGGCCATGACCGCGTTCACCTCGATCGCACCGAGAAAGCTATGAAAAGCAACGATTGGCATGCGTTTCGCCTCAACTACTTCGGCACAGCCGAGTACGACGTCCTCGATGGATGGGTTATGCGTCGTCTCACAGTATTAAACCGCACGAATGAACATAACGTTCTGGAATGCCAACGCATTCGCAATGTGTTCAACTTCCTCGCGCTTCTCCTGATTCACCCACGTGATACAGATCAGCTGCGTAAGTAACCTTAAACGGGCCCTCGAGCCCGTTTTACATTTGCTCGGATTGCGTAGGGATTGCTTTCTACTTCGCTCTGCTCGAGCTTCGGAGAACCACCACGTAGCTTTAGCGTAGTGTGGTCGTCGTAGAACTTCTCGCAATGACGAGGTTTAGGTTATGGTGGGCCACGTCGTTCGCGAACGACGTGGCGGGTGGCGGGATTTTTGGGGACCCCAAATTCGCGCAACGCAGTGAGCGAATATTGGGGTAAAAATTCCGACAGGACCCGCATGTAAGTCGCGAACGACGTGACGGGAAAACACCCCGCCCCTACAACCTATTTCCTTGCGATCTGGGCGAAGGTATACATTCTTGCCGCAACCTGACTTCCCAATTCTTTCCCCAATTCCTTTTGTAAGATTTGTTCCGCATCATCTAAAATCACATACAGAGCCCTTTCACTTAACCCCATAAATTCATCGTAACTAGGCAAAGGGTTTTTACTATCAAGCAAGTCCTGAATAACAAAATAAAACTCTTGGTATTTATATTCGTCTTGAGGCGTAGAAGATTCTTGATACATGTCATCTGCTAATTTCGCTTCTAGTTGTGGGTATTTAGCAAAATACGTATCGATAACATTCTTTGCATGTTCTCGATCCTTATGTAAATCTGCAATTCTTGGTGTTTCAAAACGTTCTAACATAATCTATTTTTTTACTATTATCATCGCTGTCCTCCCTTCTCCGATTGGTGCATACGCTCCGGTTGCATAATCTCGCAAGGCACCCTGTAAAACCGTTTCGTGGTAGCGATATTGATTACCATTTCTTGTTCCAGGGTCGTGGGTAATAAATTCTCCCTTTACCGCATCGTAGCCAATAACCACAATCATATGTCGCTCTGGCCCGCCATTCAAAAAATTGGGATTACGCACGGCTTTCGCATTAATTGGCACAAGCACTAAATTCCCTTTTACTAATTCCGCATGAATATCGCGCGTTGCAATATCGTATTTAACTTCCGTATTGCGGAAATTGTACCATTCATTAAAAAGGCGTTTATTTGTGTCCCAGGCCGAAGTATCGTGATACGTTCCGTAAACATCCTCTTGCCAATTACTCATAGCGAGAATTGCTTCACGCGCTTTTTCTGGCGTTACTTCAATCCCTGTTGCCCAACTCATCGCCATAATGACTGACGCTTCTTCGCAGCCCTCTTGCTGACGCAAATCACTCCACTCAGAAAGCGGAGCCTGAGCGGTAAATGGCACACCCGTAAGCAAAACCGAATCCTCAATGCGCGCTATTTGAATAGGGTTTAGATTTGCTCGACTAATGCCAAGTCCTTTCGCTTTCATTAAACGAAATGCATCTTCGCCATTTGCTAAATAGGTTTTCTCTTGTGTAACTGGGTCGATATACCATGCCTCGCCCCGACGCTCGACTTGTAAAACAATGTACCCGGCCAATCGTGCACGCATCGCGGCATCGCTTTCGAATCGCGCAAAATCTTTCTCTGAAATGCCAAGCCCGAGTTTTCGCATTAAATTATATGCATCTTCTGGTCGGCCTAAATAATAGCGTTTATGCGATTTCGGGTGTACATACCACGCTTCGCCATGACTTTCGACATCAAGCAAAATGCGCCCATTCACATGATTTTGTGCGAATGTAAACGACGGCAATGCGAATACGGAAAAAATGGCTAAACTAAATAAGACGTATTTCATAGGTATTAGTATAACAAAGTTTTTTCGTTTTACCGATTATCCACATGATGTGGATAAGTTGTGAGTTTCGCACAATATGTAGTGTTTTCTTACCCTTGTGAAATCTCTTCAAACAAGTACAATGAATGGCGCTACAAGGTGAAGCTGGTGCCAATTCCAGCACTGACGCGCAACGGTAAAGTCCGATCCCTTGTTTTGAACATGCCCGCGTTTGGCCCCATTCTTTTAGGCCATTTTTGGCTATTTTTATTTGCGCAATTATGCAATCACCCCCACAACACAGTCGTATATTAACGGAAAGAAACTTTTACCGACCCTTTGAGTATCCGCACTATTTTACCTATTTCCAAAAGCAAAATCAGGCACATTGGCTGCCAACCGAAGTGCCGATGGAAAGCGATATTGCCGATTACCGATTCAAATTGAGCGAACAGGAAAAGAATTTAGTGATGCAGATTTTGCGCTTTTTCACGCAAGGCGACATCGAAGTAAATAATAACTACAATACGCGCCTTATTCCTGCATTCGGAAAACCAGAAATCAAAATGATGCTTTCTGCGTTCGCCGCCATGGAATCTGTGCACGTTTGGGCCTATTCCTATTTGAATGACTCGCTCGGATTGCCAGAAAAAGAATATTCCGCCTTTATGGATTTTAAGGCGATGAAGGATAAATACGAGTATGTACAAGCATTCGATATTCGCTCGGTAGAAGATTTGGCGCTCAATATGGCGGTCTTTGGAGCGTTTATGGAAGGGGTATCGCTGTTTTCTTCGTTTGCCATTTTGATGAACTTTCCACGCCTTGGAAAATTGCGTGGTATTGGGCAAATCGTTACCTGGAGTATTCGAGACGAAACCTTGCATTCACAAGGCGTTTGCCACCTCTTCCGCGACGTTGTGAGTGAAAATAAAGGTATTTGGACTCCTGCATTTCAGCAAAAGCTCTACCAGGCTTGCCGCGAAATGGTTGCCCTCGAAGATGCGTTTATCGACACCGCCTTCGAACTCGGCGCCGTTCCAGGCCTAGAAGCTGCGCAAGTGAAAGATTATATTCGCTTCACTGCCGACAAAAAACTCAATGACCTTGGATTAGACGCGATTTATCACACAAAAAATCCGCTTGAATGGCTTGATGTGATGGTAAACGCCAAAGAACATACAAACTTTTTTGAAAACCGCGCCACCGAATATGCAAAAGGCTCGGTATTAACTGACTGGTAAACCAATTATGCAAACAAAACCCCTTACCGTAATTGATGCGATTTCACAAAACGATCTAGTTTTGGCTCGTGATTTATTGCTCAAAGAAATTTACGGAACCGTTCAATCAAAAACAAGCAAAGACTGCCCGCAATACCACACCGATTATACGATTCAAGCAGGCATTAAACTTGCTCCTGAACGAGATCAGCTTCTCACCTATTTCGGGCTCGAAAACTTACGCGATCGTTATTTTTTGCGCGATGAAAATGATGTGATTGTAGAAACGCCGCAAATGTTTTTTGCCCGCGTTGCAACCGGCATGGCACGAGGCGACGCCGAATTTGCGCAACAGTTGTACGATATTATGTCGCAATTGTGGTTTACGCCTGCTACACCGGTACTCATGAATATTGGAACGAATAAAGGATTACCGATTTCTTGTTTTTTGAATACCGTTCCAGACACGCTTGAAGGGATATTCGACATTTACCTCGAAAATGCCTATATCGCAAAATACGGTGGTGGAATTGGAACAGATTGGTCGCAATTGCGTGGTCAAAATGCCCCACTAAAAGCAAGTGGATTGAAATCAAGTGGCGTGATTCCCTTTTTGAAAATCATGGATTCAGAAACAATTGCGATTTCTCGTAATTCACATCGTCGTGGAGCGGCGGCTGCCTATTTGCGCATCGACCACCCAGATATTTTAGACTTTTTAGAAATCCGTAAACCAACGGGTGGCGATATGGATAGGCGCACCTTGAATTTGAATCATGGCATTGTGATTACCGATGCGTTTATGCAAGCGGTAGAAAATGGCACAACGTATGATTTGATTGATCCACATTACAAAACCGTTACCGCAACCCTCGACGCAACCGATGTATGGCGCAGAATCCTTACTATTCGCGCAGAAACTGGCGAGCCGTATTTGCTCTTTATCGACACGGTAAATAAAGCGATTCCAGCACATCACCGTGAAAAAGGATTATTCGTAACGCAATCAAACCTTTGCACCGAAATCGTTTTGCCAACCAACGAAGAAAGAACGGCTGTTTGCTGCCTTGGGAATATGAACCTCGAACGGTACGATGAATGGAAAGATCAATTGGACGACATTATTTACCTCTGCGTAAAAGCACTCGATAATAATCTGGATTCGTTTTGCGAACAAGCGCCAGAAAAAGGCTATAAAAAAGCCGTAAATTCTGTGCGACATGAACGGTCGATTGGACTTGGGGTGATGGGTTACCACGGGTATTTAATGCAAAAGCGATTGCCTTTTGAAAGTTTGCAAGCACGCATGTTGAATAAAGAGATTTTCAAAGCCTTTGGTGAATCGGCGCGAAAAGCCTCAACACGACTTGGCGAAGAACGTGGGTTACCACTCGACGGCGGAACGAGGCGCAATAGTTATGTAACTTCGATTCAGCCAACGGCAAGTACCAGTTTTATTGCCGGCGAAGCAACACCTTGCGTCGAACCGATTACCGGAAACGCTTATTTGCAGAAAACACTTTCAGGTTCGTTTTTGGTGAAAAATAAGTGGCTTGAACAATTGCTTGAAGAAAAAGGATTGAATACCGTAGAAACATGGAAAACCATTATTGCCGATAAAGGCAGTGTGGCAAATTCCGAGGCCTTAAGCGATGAAGAAAAAGCGATTTTTAGAACCGCATACGAAATGAATATGCGTGAAATCGTGGAACAAGCAGCTGACAGACAACCATATATCGACCAAGCGCAATCAATTAACGTGTTTTTCGGCACGCCAATTAGCGGAAAGTATTTGAACGAAGTACATTTCCTTGCATGGCAAAAAGGATTAAAATCATTGTATTATTTACGGTCTGCGGCGCCAATCGAAGCGTCTCGCATAGATGGAAAAGCAGAAAAACGTGATTTAGCAAATGAAGAGTGTGCAGTTTGCCAATAAAAAAATCCGCGGTTAAGCCGCGGATTTTTTCTCGTACGGAAGGTTGAAGGTGCCGAGGATTTTTGGAATACGGTCGTAAATCATTTCAATCGGATTACGTTTTACATCCGGCCATATAAGCGCTAAGTCAGAAATAAGACGACGTAAAAACGAAAGCGACTCTTCATGAGCAGATTCTATTTCTGAATGTTCTCGCACGTACGCAAGGGCAGAATGAATCTCATCTCGCACAATATTCCATTCGTGCTTTTGGTTCGTCGTAAGTTCAATCGCGATTTCTCGTTTTACTTCTTGTCGCATGCCTCCAATTATTCCAAGCTCATGAAAATCATTTGCCGAAAGGGCCAAAATGCCAGCCGAGGTTTCGAGCGCCGCTTCTAGTAATTCATCGGCATTGCTTGCTTCGAGTTCTGGTTTTTCGCCTTCGCTTTCATTGCCTCGTTCATAGCCTCGACGCTTTGCTATTGGAGCGGAACCGTAATGGGCATCGTATTGGCTCGGTTCTTCTCTTACAATCACTCCGTTTCGCGTGGTGAATTGTGCTGGTTCTTTTGATCCACGGTATTTTGCGCCCTTTATGCGTACAATATTTCCTCGGGCTTTTGGCTTTGAAATATCACCCGTTGTTGGTAACTCATCATCCCTTTCCGCACGACGTTTAGGTCTGCCAAATCGTTGTGGCCCACGCATAGGTTCTATACGCGGAGCATCATTTTCGTATTCACTGTCTTCAAGCTCAATATCTGCTTCATCTTGAACATTTTCAATACTCGGCTTATCAAAAGCGCTCGGAGAGGTATTCCCATGTCGATAAATCTTCGGCTTTTCCCCACTCGGCTCAACAACTCGACGTCTTCTCTTTTCCATAAAAATGATTATGCGTCTATTCTATCACAATTCATAAATTGCCCTCACAAGACTTGACAAAAAATGCAAATCTGTTACTGTGCCGCCATAACTTAATGAAATCTTTATGTTGACTATTCGTCTTTCACGTATTGGAAAGCGTCATGCCCCACAATACCGTATCGTTTTGCAAGAAAATCATCGCGACCCATGGAGCCCAGCAATTGAAGTGCTCGGAAACTACAATCCAGGAGCTTCAGAAAACGCGGTAACACTCAAGGCTGAACGAATCACCTATTGGCTCGAAAACGGCGCGCAACCTTCAAACACGGTTCACAATATGTTGGTTGATGCGAAGTTAGTAAAGGGCGAAAAAGTTGGTACCGTTTCTATTACCAAGAAGCGTGCGAAAAAACTTGCTGACGAAAAAGCGGAAGAAGTAAAAGCACAAGAAGAAGCGGCAGCAAAAAAGATTGCTGAAGCCGAAGCTGCAAAGGCAGCAGCAGAAGCAGCAAAACAAGCTGAAGCTGATGCAAAAAAAGCAGCGGCTGAAGCAGAAGAGGCTGCAAAGGCAGAAGCAACACCTGCAACCGAGTAATAACAAAAGCGCCCAAATC
>CAYZYJ010000038.1:0-8439 GCA_964482565.1 uncultured Gammaproteobacteria bacterium | reverse complement strand
AGACTCGCAATGACATAAGAGATATAAGAAACGCTGGATCCCTGGTCGGAGCCAGCCACGTCGTTCGTGAACGACAGGGCCAGGGATGACACAAAGTCTAAGAATCACAAAGACCTCCCTCAGTCCCTCCTTAAAAAAGGAGGGATGACGATTTTTCCGCTTAACTACTCACCACTTACTACAAACTACTTACTTCCCTAAAACCTTCTTCAAATACTCCCCCGTATAACTTCCCGCCTTTACCGCCACCTCTTCTGGCGTTCCTTCAGCCACAATATGCCCACCACCATTTCCGCCATCTGGCCCCAAATCAATAATCCAATCCGCAGTTTTGATAACGTCCAAATTATGTTCAATCACTAAAATCGTATTGCCTTTGTCGACCAATTTATGCAAAACCTCAAGCAAACGATCAATGTCTTCAAAGTGCAAACCAGTCGTTGGTTCATCTAAAATGTAAAGCGTTCGGCCTGTTGCGCGTTTTGAAAGTTCATTCGCTAATTTTACACGCTGCGCTTCGCCGCCCGAAAGCGTGGTGGCACTTTGCCCCAATTTCAAATACCCAAGCCCGACACTTGTAAGCGTTTCCATTTTCACCTGAATCATTGGCACGTCTTTAAAGAACTCCGCCGCTTCTTCGATGGTTAAATCTAAAATCTGCGCAATATTCTTTTCATTCCATTCCACTTCAAGCGTTTCACGGTTGAATCGTTTCCCTGCACAAATATCACACATTACATAAACTGTTGGTAAAAAATGCATTTCAATAGCGATTTCGCCGTGCCCTTCGCAGTTTTCGCATCGTCCACCAGGGACATTAAAACTAAAACGTCCGGATTTATACCCACGAAAACGTGCCTCTTCGGTTGCAGCAAATAAATCACGAATCGGACCCCATGCACCAGTATAGGTTGCAGGGTTGCTGCGTGATGTTCGCCCAATAGCAGATTGATCCATTAAAATTACTTTGTCGATATATTCTGTACCAAGAATCATTTTATGTTTTCCTGGTTCTGCTTTTGTGCCATTCAATTTTTTATTGAGTGCCGAATGCAAAATATCGAGTGAAAGCGTTGATTTACCAGAACCCGAAACGCCGGTTACGCAAACAAAACGTCGGAGCGGAATTTCCACCGTGATGTTTTTTAAATTGTTTTCGGTGGCACCAATGATTTTGATTTTATCGCGTCCAATTTTTCGACGTTCTTTTGGCACGGCAACACCTTTATCGCCACGCAAATAGGCAGCCGTTTTAGACTCTTTGTGCGTCAAAATTTCTGGCATTGGCCCCGCAGCAACCACATTTCCCCCATTTTTCCCGGCTCCTGGCCCAATTTCTACCATATAATCGCTGCGACGAATTGTATCTTCATCGTGTTCAACAACCAAAACAGTATTGCCTAAATCGCGCAATTCTTCGAGCGTGCGAATCAACTGTTCATTATCGCGTTGATGCAAACCAATCGTTGGTTCATCTAAAACATAAAGCGCGCCAACCAATCGCGAACCAACTTGAGAAGCCAAACGGATTCGTTGCGCCTCGCCGCCAGAAAGCGTACCGGCCCGACGATTGAGTGTTAAATAATGCAAACCAACGTCGAGCATAAAGGTCAACCGATTTTCGATTTCGCGCAAAACGGTTCCTGCAATTTCACGGGTACGTTCATCTATTTCAATATTGAGCACAAATTCCGCCGCTTCCTGAATTGACTTATCGGTAACGTCGGCAATGTTTAACCCGTTGATTTTTACCGCAAGCGATTCTGGTTTTAATCGCTTTCCCTCACAAACCGTACACATATCTTCAGAAAACAATTCTACCGTTCCTAAGCCGTCGCAAGCTTGGCAGGCGCCATAGGGCGAATTAAACGAAAATAATCGTGGTTCAATTTCTGGAAAAGAAAACCCTGTTTTTGGATTGCCGTATTGCGTAGAAAGTAAACGCACGGAATCATTCGAAAAAATTGCCATGCCAACAGTTTTTCCAACGTCAATTGCCCGTTCCAAACTTTCAGAAAGTCGCTGCCTATCATCTTTGGTTGGTGTAAGTAAAGCACGCGCAGGAATGGTATCTATTACCACTTCAATGTCGTGTTGTTGGTAGCGCGACAATTTAATCTTTTCCGACAATTTATAAAAATCACCGTTTATGCGCACCTTCGCAAATCCTTCATTATATAAATCGTAAAGTAATTGGTAATACTCCCCTTTTCGCCCACGCACAACGGGTGCCAAAATCGTTACCGTTCCTTTTTCTTTATACGTTGTTTTATTCTCTGCCAAAATAATATCGACCATTTCGTCCACCGTAAGTTTCTCTAAACGCTCGCCTGTATTTGGGTCATGTGGCGTTCCGATGCGCGCAAAAAGAACGCGCAAATAATCGTAAATTTCGGTTACGGTGGCAACGGTTGAACGTGGATTGCGCGAATGCGCCTTTTGGTCGATAGAAATTGCAGGCGAAAGACCTTCGATTTCGTCGACATCAGGCTTTTGCATTTGCCCCAAAAATTGCCTAGCGTAAGCGGAAAGTGATTCAATATACCGGCGTTGCCCTTCGGCGAAAATCGTATCAAAAGCAAGCGAAGATTTTCCGCTTCCTGAAAGCCCGGTAATGGTAACGAGTTTATTGCGAGGAATTTCTAAATTGATATTCTTCAAATTATGTTCCCGCGCGCCTTTTATGGTAATTTTGTCTTTCATAGAATTGTGTTAATGTACCAAAAGGAGGTGCTTATGAGCAAGTCAGGCAAGAAGTCCGCGCCAATTGTTCAGCATACAGGCTTTGGCGGAGCAAGCCAGCTAGAGGAAAATCCGGTTCCTGTAAGTGAGCCAGACTTCATCGACTTCGATGACACGTCTCTCACCGAATCTGATACCTACACCGACAGCGACGTGCCGTATGGCGATATGGGCACCGATGAAAGCGGCTTCCCTCTTTTGCCAAAAGGTGCAAAACGGCGTCGAAAATCACGACCAGCTGAAGGCATCATCATAGACGGAAAGTTCTTCACACAGCTCGAGTTCAGGGAATATCTCAAAACGCTCGCGCTACAAAAAGACTGTAAAACCAAGGCCGACTTTTTGCACATCGTTAAAGAGTTCGAAGCAAAACACGATAAACATCGGGGGCTGTGGTTCTCGCTCTTGATCAACATACTCTCAAAAGAATATCCAGACTAAAAGACATCTTCTGGAGCGTGAGCGTCATCTGCGAGATGGCGCTACTTTTTTTCTTTCTTTGCCAATTCCGTTGTTAATAATTCAATTTCATCACGCAAAACGGCGGCGGTTTCAAAATTCAAATTCGCTGCGGCCTTTTGCATTTCAATTTCTTTCTCAACAATCACCGCCTTTAATTCATGCGGTTCTGCCGTTAATTCAATTGCCAAAATATCTTGCGTTTTCGCTTCATCTAAATCATGGCCCAACATATCGCGAATATCGCGCACATTTCTAGAAACAGAAACAGGTGTAATACCATGCTTTTTATTGTAAGCAACCTGAATTTTTCGACGTCGATCGGTTTCACTCAATGCCCTTTCTAAAGAACCAGTCATTTTATCGGCATACAAAACCACTTGCCCATTCAAATGACGCGCCGCGCGACCAATGGTTTGAATCAAAGACGTTTCTGAACGCAAAAATCCTTCTTTATCGGCGTCGAGTATGGCAACCAAAGAAACCTCTGGCAAATCCAATCCTTCACGCAATAAGTTCACGCCAACAACACAATCGTAAATACCCATGCGCAATTCCGTTAAAATCTGAATGCGGTTGAGCGTCTCTACATCCGAATGCAAATACTGCACCTTCACACCAGCTTCACTCAAAAATTCGGTTAACTGTTCGGCCATTTTTTTAGTAAGTGTTGTTACAAGGGTGCGTTCTTTCTTTTTAGCACGTTCTTGAATGCGCGGAATCAAATCATCAATTTGCCCCTTGTTTTGTGGTGTTTCAGTAACCGGTAAAATGATGGTTTCTGGGTCGATTAAGCCCGTTGGACGCACAATTTGTTCTACAATGCGTTTTGAATGTTGCTTTTCAAAATCGCTTGGCGTTGCGGAAACGTAAATAGTTTGGCCAGATTGTTTTTCGAATTCATGAAATTGCAATGGGCGATTATCTTTCGCACTCGGTAAACGGAACCCGTGTTCTACAAGGGTTGCCTTACGCGCCTGGTCGCCAGCATACATGCCACGAATTTGCGGAACGGTTACATGCGATTCATCAATCACCGTTAAATACCCCTCAGGGAAATATGAAAGCAAGGTTTCTGCTGGTTCACCTGCATTTCTACCTTCAAAATGACGAGAATAATTTTCGATGCCATTGCAATAGCCAATATTACGAATCATTTCAAGATCATATCGTGTACGTCGTTTTAATCGTTCGTATTCTAAAACCTTGCCTTGTTTTTCTAATTCTTCTAATCGATCTTTCAATTCTGTTTCGATTGAATGAATGGCGCTTGCAACACTTTCGTCGCCAACAACATAATGCTTTGCCGGAAAAAGCCAAAAGTCTTGAATCGAATCGTTTATACGGCGCGTAATTGGATCGAGTTGAAAAATCTCTGCAACCTTTTCACCGTCTATAATAATACGGTAAAGATTTTTATCGTTTGAAGCGGCCATGATTTCAAAGACATCACCCTTTGCGCGAAAATGCCCACGATTCACGTCGGCATTTGTGCGTTCAAAATGCATATCCACCAAACGACGCACAAAATCACTTCGGTCGATAATATCGCCAATACGCAAATGCAAAATCGTTTTTTCGTATTCTTTTGGCGAACCCAAACCATAAATACAAGAAACCGAAGAAACAACAATTACGTCATTTCGCGTTAGTAATGCTTCGGTTGCTGAATGGCGTAAGCGGTCAATTTCTTCGTTGATTTGTGCTTCTTTTTCGATATACGTATCGCTACGCGGCATATAGGCCTCTGGCTGATAGTAGTCGTAATAGGAAACGAAATACTCCACACGATTATGCGGAAAGAATTCACGAAACTCACTGCAAAGTTGCGCGGCGAGCGTTTTATTATGCGCCACAATCAAAGTAGGACGATTTGTTTTTGCAATTACATTTGCAATGGTAAACGTTTTTCCGCTACCGGTAACGCCAAGCAAGGTTTGTTTATCCAAACCTTCATTTACCCCCTTAACCAACCCATCAATTGCTTGCGGTTGATCGCCTGCTGGCTTATACGAACTTTGTAATTGAAACTCCATGAGTACTGATTTTGCTCAATTATAACATAAGAAAAAGCGGGGTTTTGGTTTTGCCAATTCCCCGCACGAAGTCACTCAAAGCCGTCATTTGCGTAAGTCATCACTGCCGCGAAGAGCAAGAGCGACATGGTCAGCAAGTCTGCAATCGCTTGCCCCGCATACCACAGCATGAACTCAACAAATTCAAGTTCCACTTTCACCTCCAAGTGAAGCGGAATTATAACAGGTTTGGCGATTTTGGGCAATACAAAAAGGGTCGTTCACAAACGATAGGGCGGGGTAACCCCGCCCCTACAGCTCAACTACTCACCACTTACTACAAACTACTTACCTTCCTCTTCAATATGCCGAGAAACAACGTCAATTGCGCCGGCTGGAACTTTTTCCATCCATCCACGTTCATGCATACGAATCATATGTCGAATCTCTTCGCTATCATGGCCGGGTACATGTTTAATGCGCTTTGTCGCAATATTCATTCCTTCAAACACCGCCAATACATCATCATTCCCGCTCCAAATCTGCACATCAGTGTCACCCGCAGCTAAATCTAAAAGGTGTTCTGCCCATTCTGCATCTTCATCAAAATTACGCACAAAAACAATTTCTGCATCTACTAAATTTTCCGCCAATAACGCAGCCGAAATCATTTCCCGCACTTCTTCGGTAGAAAAAATCGCCTTTTCATCTTCTAAATCTGGCGTACAAACAGCAATAATGGTGCGAGAACACATCGCTGCCATGCCTTTTACGACCATTAATTGGCCCGTATGAAATGGTTGGAATGATCCTGGAAAAATGCCTGTGGACATATGAAAGTTTGTAGTAAGTGGTGAGTAGTTTGTAGGGGCGACATTCATGACGCCCGTTGAATTTACCTCGCTTTTTCGGCCTGAAAAGCAGCGAGGGCTTTTTCAAAACCGTCTGGTGGCAAAAATCGACGCTTGTATTCGGTTAACTGCATTGGTGGAACATCAATTCTGCCCATATCCATTGTACCAAGATTTTCCTCGCCTGCCAGCAGTAAATAGCCAATCTCACTCGGATCAATTTCTATTAAAGTTGCGGCAACGGCGTCAACCGCAACGGCGTCGGAACCAGCAAGTACCACATTCATCTGTATAGGCGTTCCGTAAACGGGGCCGTCATTTTCCATCGCCACAATGCCGTCAATAATTGCGTAATCACAAGGCAATTGCCGATACAATTCCATAATCGTTTTATGATGTGCAAGTGCGCCTTCTTCGTTTAGCCACGGCCAGCGCGCCCAAACTCTGCCATGCATAGAAATACGCGACGGCACAACCCATGTTCCAACCGACCAATTCGCAAGCGAAAGTGAGGCACCAATATCGCGATCGATTTTTAAATTCGCAAGCGAAATACGTAAATCTGCATCGTGTGCCAATTTTGAACGTTGAATGGTATTTTGACTGCCGTCTTTGCGAATCGAATAGCCTTCTACCGTTTCGTCGTCATTCAAATCTTTTAGGGTGATACTGCTGTATTCTTCGGTTAAATGTTCGTAGCCAAAATTGCGAAATGCCGCTTTTGTGCCAGAAAATGAAGCGTCGCCAATAATCACAGGCGCGCCAGTGTGTTTGCGAATGATGTCGAGTACGCCTCGAACGGCATCGATATGTGTAGATGCGAGTTGTTTTTCGTGGTGAATCAAATCTGGTTTTAACAAGATTTTTTTGGCTGATTTTAGTCGTTTCACAAAATCTTCACCGAGCGTTTGTACTGCGGCAGCAACAGTTTTGCGCCGTTCTTCACCCGTTTCAAAAACAACCGTTTTCATTCTGTTCATAATGCCAAAAGTTTACCACAAGGAAGCCTGAGAGCAAGAATACAAAAAATCTCCAGATAAACTGGAGATTTTTTGGTTCCCGGACAGGGATTCGAACCCCGATTCTCAGTGCCAGAAACTGATGTCCTGCCATTAGACGATCCGGGAATGTTATTTGCGTTGGCATGATAACAAATAACCAACCCATGTCAATGCAAATACACCGCCCCTATAACCTAACAACCATTTCCTTTTTTCCTTCCTCCTATTTCCTATTATTACCCTCCTCCTCAAATTTCGCCGTCATAGTTGGATTGCCACGCGTGAGTTTTTTAATCGATAAATCTTCCGCCTTGATATTTGCAAGACGCAAATTATTTACCGAAGAGAGCAAGGCTTCTTTGGTTTTTTGCAGATGATCAATCGTTTTATCTATTTCTTCAATCGCGATTTTAAATTTTCGACTCGCAAGATCGTAATTTTTCGCAAACCCTTCTTTGAATTTTACAATTTCATCTTCGAAGTTCGTAATGTCGATATTTTGATTTCGTACCAAGGTCAATTCCGCTTTATACTTTAGTGAATTCATGGCGGCATTGCGCAAAATGGTAATAATTGGAATAAAAAATTGCGGACGGATAATATAGGTTTTCGCAAATCGATGCGACATATCGACAATTCCCGTATTATACAGTTCATTTTCTGCTTCCAAAAGCGAAACAAGTACCGCGTATTCACACTTCTTTTCGGTACGATCTTTATCTAATTCCTTCAAAAAATCTTCATTGCGTTTTTTTGTCGCCGTTTCGTCGCCTTCATTTTTCATTTCAAACATGATGGAAATAATCTCATTCCCTAATTCATCGGATTCCTTGTAAATAAAATCACCTTTACTACCTGATTTTGAATCATTATCTTTTTCAAAATACGCATTCTGAAAAGCGGTTGCGCGTAATTTATTGAATTCCGTTTCACAATGCTGTTCAAGCGTTTCACCAATCATTTTGGTAGAAAGCTTGACCTTCATGTCTTTACGAAGCGCAATTTCTTCGTCTTTCATTTTAATAATATCGTCCTTGGTTTTAAGTTCGGTAAAAAACTTTTCCTGCAACGATTTTTCGAGTAATTGCTTTTCTATTTCTTTATTCTTCAAATGATTCGCCAAGTCGTCGCGTTCTTTTTCGATTTGCTTCACCGCTTCGGTAACCGTTAACTTTTTCTCTACTTCCGCTTTATCGATTTTCGATTTCATTTCCGCGAGCTCAGCTTCTTTTTTCGCTACCAATGCCGCTAATTCTGCATCCTTTTTCGTTAACTGTTCTTGCAAGGTATTTTTGAGGTTTGATTCCGCGAGTTGCACCGCATGCGCTTTTTCTCGATCAGCCAAAACTAATCGATCATGCAATTCTTTTT
>CAYZYJ010000037.1:0-8903 GCA_964482565.1 uncultured Gammaproteobacteria bacterium | reverse complement strand
TATTATTTTAGAGCAGCCTTGGTGCGAATGGAACGAGCTAGGAAATAAAAAGCTGTTAATAACGGAATACTTAAAATGACGTATTCAAGAGCCGTTAATTCGTTTTGAGTATTGGTAATATCGCCGCAGGCATAACACATATAAAAAAGTATATCATAAACAAAACACCGCCACGAGGGCGGTGTTTTATGTGATTACTTGCGTTCCTTAGGACGCGCAACGCTCACGAAAATCGTTCGGCCATCGAGATCGGTATTATCCAATGCATCGATTGCTGCCTTAGCCTGTTCAGCGTTTTCATAGGTTACAAACCCGAAACCGCGAGACTTACCTGTGAATTTGTCGGTTGCAACACGTGCTTCCTTCACATCACCGTAAGCTGCGAAAACCTCATGGAGGCGTTCGTCTGAAACAGACCATGGAAGTGAGCCGATAAACAGCTTGTTCTCCATAATAAGTTACATGTTAATTAGAGCATTCCCTTATTACATCGAACAAGAGTAGCCGATGACAATATAGCAGGATTTGCGTACAATGTCAAAGTCCTGTGCATAAATATGAAAAGTACTTACCCTATTCGAACCCGTTTTGCGAACGAAATCGTCGCAGAAATCGTTTTACCCAAAAAATCCCGTCGTATTGCCGTTATTTTTTGTGATGGATTGCCGGGCGTGCCAAATAAAAGCGAACTGCTAAGGTATTTTGCCTCTTTAGGGTGTATTGCGGTACATCCGCGTTACCGTGGAAGTTGGGAAAGTGGCGGCGAGATTTTACGAAATGAACCCACGCAAGATGTGCTCGATGTGATGACGGGTTTGCAGGCGGGATTTACCGATGCGTATTCGGGCGAATTTCATCAACCTAAAATAGAAAAGATTTTTGTGATTGGTGGAAGTTTTGGTGGTCCTGCAAGCATTCTTTCTTTGCTTGATAATCGTGTAAACGGAGCGATTGCCATTGCGCCAATTGTTGATTGGACGATTGAGTCGAAATCAGAGCCAAAAGAACAGTTTGAAACATGGGTAAAAGAAGCGTTTTTTAACGGGTATCGGTTTGCGGTGGATGGATTTGAACGTTTATACAGTGGCAGATTTTATCAACCCGTTTTGCATACAAATGAATTACAGGGTCGTCGGCTTGTGATTATTCACGCCTCAGATGACAGCGTTGCGCCAATCGAACCGGTGCGTGCATTTGCGCGTAATACAAAAGCGACACTCATTGAATTACGAAAAGGCGGACATCTTTCGACAAAAATCCTTTTGCGCTTTCGGTATCGCGCAATGTTAAAACGATTCCTGTACAAATAAAAACACCGCCTCATGCCAAGGCGGTGTTTTACTTGTTAATTGTCGTACTTTGTAGAACCGATGATTTCGTAGAGCCAAACCACGTTTTCACCAACCTCTTCAAAAAACACTTCTTCGCCGTTATAGGTCACATGAATCAATTCTGCGCCCGTTTCGCGATCGGTGACTTTTACAATTCCCGTTGTGAAATCAAGATCGGCCGTGTATTCGCCAGGGTAGCGAAAACTCCACCCTTGATCGATATTCCAATGTCGGCCCCAGTTATCGGGTGCTTCGTAAACACCAACGTCTTCAATGGTCAATCCGTCAGGTGTCTCGACTGATTCAGTTGTGCACCCCGCACCGAGGAGGGCAATAAGGGCAAAGGCAAGGAATAGTTTCTTCATAGAAATATGTTATGATGTAATAAATCATAGCAATTATGGATGAATCAGCAAGAAAAGGTGGGGGTAACTTTGCAAAAATACCGGTCATTTTGCTCACAGGATTTTTAGGCGCCGGTAAAACAACCCTATTAAATCGTTTACTTTCAGCAAATAATGGCGAGAAAATTGCGGTTATTGTGAATGAGTTTGGTGAAATCGGGATTGATGAACGATTAATTGTTCGCACCAATGAAGAAGTGATTGAATTGGCGAATGGCTCGATTTGTTGCGCACTTAAATCCGATACCGTGCAAGTACTAGAAAAACTCTTGCAGGCCTCGGAATCGGGCGAACCATTTCAGCGAGTGATTATTGAAACAACCGGATTAGCAAATCCAACGCCAATTATTCGTGCATTTTTTGATCGGCCCATGCTTGCTACACGATTCGCCCTTGATTCGGTGGTAACCGTTGTTGATTCCGCACATATTCTTGCTCAATTAGAAAATACCCCTGAAGCACGCACGCAAATTGCAGTCGCCGATATCATTTTACTGAACAAAACGGATTTAGTTGATGCGAGCGAATTAACACGATTAATGGAAGTGATTCGTGGTATTAACAAATCAGCAAAAATTATCACAACGCATGAAAGCGGAGTAGATGCACGCACGATTTTTTCGCATGATCCGTTTGAGCGCATGGAAAATGCCATTCTTGATGCGCATCATCATAATCACGATGACGGCATTCATTCAATTGCGCTTACACAAAACTCCCCGCTTGATTTAGATAAAGTTGCACGATTTATTGGCGAACATATTTTACTAAACGGTGAAAAACTTTTGCGCTATAAAGGCATTTTACAAATCGAAGGAATGCCTGAACGATTTGTTTTTCAAGGCGTGCATATGCATTTTGAAAATCGTAAAGACCGGCTTTGGGGCGAAAGCGAAACGCGTACAAGCGAAGTGGTGATTATTGGAAAAGATTTGCCGGAACTTGAATTGCGTGAAGCGTTTAAGAATTGTGTGGCATAAGAATATATCACTATGCGTAAAAAAATAGCCCTCACCATTGGATGCTTTGATTTATTGCATCATGGACATTTGAATATTTTTTCTAAAATGGCCGAAGTGGCCGACGAGCTTTGGATTGGCGTACACGACGACGAAAGTATTTTTGTGAATAAAAAAGTGCGTGTTGCTGAACCGCTTCATATACGCATGAAAAAGGTTGAAGAATTAGGCCATAATGTTTTTGGTGTTTATTCTGCCGACCCTTCACAGGTACTAGAAGAAGTGATTTTGCAATTACAAAAAGAAGAATGTGAATGTTGTTATTTGCGTGGCGACGATTGGACGGAATTTCCAGGCAAGGCGGTGATTGAACGTTATCAAATCCCAATCATTATTGTGCCGTATACAAAAGGTGTTTCTTCTACGCTGTTACGTTCTCAACTAAACGATTATGAAACGCGTTCTGATTGTTGACACGTATTCGGGTATTGGCGGTGGGCAAGTGGCGACATTTGCTTTTGTTCGTAACATTGGTAAGCGGGTTGATATTGAATTAGCCATGCCAAAAGGCTCTTTTTTTGATGCATATAAAAATGCGGGATTCATTGTTCATGAATTGACGGAAGATGTCACCACATCGTTTTTGCAATTGCATCGTCTTATTCGAGAAGGGAATTTCGATGTGGTGCATGCGCAAGGATTACGAGCTGGCACCATTGTTCGTACCTTGTCGTTTTTTGGTTTAATTTGTCCAAAAGTTTTCATGACCATTCATGGATTTCATCATGCATATAAATCACCGTTTGCACGGCTTGTCTTATTACGTTTAGAGAAAGTTCTTAATACAACGGTTCATAAAGTAATTGCGATTTCAGCGACGGATAAAACATTATTGTTGAATACCAAGGTTATCGATGTAGAACGTCTTATTTTGATTCCAAATGGCATAGAAATACGGAAAAATATTACAGAGCCAATAGTTCAGCATACAATAGATTTATCGCTTTGTTTTATTGCACGATTTGAATACCCGAAAAATCCACAACCAATTTTCCACGCAATAGCTGGATTGAAAAAAAGAGGGGTAAAAGTGACTCTTTCAATGATTGGGTCTGGAACGAAGCAAGAAGAATGGGAAAAAATCGTGCGGGATTTTGGAATAGAAGATTGCGTGAAATGGATTCCTACCATTAATCCTGTTTCTGAACGATTGCCATCGTTTGACGCAATGGTGTTTTCTTCTTTTCATGAAGGATTGCCAATGGTTGTGCTTGAGGCGGTGAATGAAGGAATTCCGGTTTTCACGAATGATTTACCTTTTTGTAAGGAACTTTTTAACGAAGTATTACAGCGTGAATTCATATTTACCGATGCAGATGATTTGACCCATAAGTTATACGTATTTTCTAAAAATAAAAAAAAGATTAAATCAATATTAGTACAATCACGCGAACAAATTCTGCAAGCGTTTAATGTGCATACGATCGCGGACCAGTATGTGAAGCTTTATAATGACACAAAGGTTTTACACGTCGTTAAATTGTATTCGCCGTGGATTGGTGGAGTTGAATCTGTGGCGCAGGATTTGGCGGAGCATATTAGAGGCGTGCAAAGTAGCGTTTTAACGTGTACGCCAAAAGGAAAGGGCAAGAGGGAAGTAGTGAATGGGATTGTGGTAAATCGTGTAAGAAGTTTTGGTGTGAAATGGGGAATGCCTCTTGCGCCGTATTTACCCTTTGCTATGCGAAAGATGAGCAAGAACATCGGTGTAATAGATGTGCATGCGCCTTTTCCGCTTGCTGACTTAGGCGTTTTACTTTTGCGCAAAAACGTAAAAGTGATTGTGCATTACCACGCCGATATTGTACGGCAAAAATTATTGAATCCTCTTATTGCGCCCCTCATGCGGCGAACGCTAAATCGTGCCGATGCCATTATTGTGTCGAGTCCGAATTTGGCGCATACATCAAGTTTGCTACAACCATTTCAAAACAAAATCCATATTGTGCCATTTGGCATTGATGTAGAAAATACTCTCGAGAAAACATCATTCAATAAAGAAAAACCGTATTTATTGTATATTGGGAGATTTGGCTATTACAAAGGTTTGCTTACTTTGATTGAAGCGATGCAAGGAATAAGTATGACACTTATTTTAGTCGGTGACGGAGATTTAAAAGAAGAGATGGTAAAAAAGATTGAAGAATTACATTTGCAAAACCAAATTACGATTTTACCGCATGTCAGCGAAGAGGAAAAACGTGCATTCATGCAACGGGCATATGCCTTCATTCTGCCATCGCTTTACCGTAGTGAAGCATTTGGTTTAGTGCTTTTAGAGGCGATGCGTGAAGGTGTGCCGTGCATAACCACCGAACTTGGCACAGGAACGTCTTTTGTGAATAAGCACCTTGAAACGGGGCTTGTGGTGCCGCCTGGCGATCAAACAGCTCTACACCTAGCCATAAAGCGACTCATCGAAAATCAAGAAGAACGAAATCGCTTTGGTAAAAATGCTCTAGAACGAGTACGGACGGAGTTTTCCCACAGGCAAATGCTTGATAAAACTCGCGAAATCTTCGACAATGGAGGGGATAGCAGGAGGCACTAATGCGTAATCCGCACAATGCCAACATTTCGACGATGGATTTTATGTCTTGGAGACGCTGCCGTTTTATACGGTTCGCTTTTGTTAATGCTCTATATTCGTGGCGGAGAATCGTTTCATTCGGCATGGAATGCACATGCGGCGCCGTTTAGTTTGATTTTTCTTGTTTGGCTGGCGGTGTTTTTCTTGGCGGATTTTTACCATGCACCAACGCTCAATATCGATACCGCATTTATTCGCCGATTCGTGGGCGCGATGAGTTTAAATGTTTTGCTTGCCATTGCGGTGTTTTATGTCGGGCATATATTCGGTATTGCGCCAAAAATCAATTTGCTTTTGTTTAGCGTGATTTTTGTATTGTTATTTGTGGCATGGCGTGGATTGATTGGGGAATGGTTTAAGTCAACGATTGCGAAACCAGCGGTGATTTTTGTGAATTTAGATGAGCGGTGTACCGAAATCATTCAAGCGGTAACAAAAGAAAATACCGATTTTCATTTTGCGGGATTGGTTCAGGAAAATGGAAAAATCATTTGCCTCGAAAAGGAATTGCCGATTTATCGCGATAAATCCGATATTGCAAAATTATGCGAATCAAAACGGGTAGACATGATTGTGATTGGAGAGTCGCCTGAAGGGCAATTGCGCCGTGAACTTTATAAGCAATTTGTAAAAGGTGTTCGCATTTACGACGCACCTGGTTTTTTTGAACTTGCAGTACGGCGATTACCTATTTTGCTTCTTGATGCGGATTGGTTGCTGCGCGAATTCCGCGATCGCGCGCCATGGCAATTAGAATTTATGAAGCGCATTTGTGATATAATATGCGGTGTTTTCATTGGTATTTTGCTTTCGCCCGCGCTTTTGTGTATTTACGGATTATTACGCGTTTTCGAAACCTCGTCGCCCATATATTCTCAAGTACGGATTGGGAAAAATGGCAAAACGTTTACGCTCTATAAATTCCGCACCATGCAAATTGATGCCGAAAAAGACGGTGCGAAATGGGCCGAGCAAAATGACCCACGCGCAATGCCGATTGGAAAATGGTTGCGCCATACCCATCTCGATGAATTACCACAACTGTGGAATATCATTCGCGGTCATATGAGTTTTGTGGGCCCTCGCCCCGAACGTCCGGAAATGATGCAAACGCTCGATGTGCAAATTCCATTCTTCGGACTTCGGCACCTCGTTCATCCTGGCATTACTGGTTGGGCGCAAATCAATTACCCTTATGGCTCAACGGTAGAAGATGCGCGCAAAAAACTTTCTTACGACCTGTATTACATCAAACATTGGTCGCTGTTCTGGGACGCACGCATCACCCTTAAAACGCTCACCATGCTTATTCACGGCGAAGGCTGGAAACGAAAATCTGAAAAATAATATGAATCAAAAAATCGAACTCATCTTAAAGAAAATTGTCCTGTTTTTTGCCGTCGCGGCAATTGCGACCCCACTTATTTACTCGTTCAGCTCCATGTATCATTCCATGTTTTTACGTGGAATCGCTTTTGAAGCGTCGGTTGTTGTTATGGCAAGTGCGTGGATTTTACTCATGATTGGAAGCAAAAAGTATTACCCTGATTTTTCTCATCCTGTCGTAAAAGGAATTGGTGTGCTCGCCATTGCAACGCTTGTTAGTTTGCCGTTTGCGCAATCGTTGATGTTGTCGTTTTTCTCAAATCACATTCGTATGGTAGGGGTATTTGCCATGTTGTGTTTTTGGGGTTTTGCGTTGATTTTGCATAGCGTTATAAATGAGAAAAAGGATTGGCGATTGCTCTTAATTGCTACGATTGAAGTTGCACTGCTTGTGACGGTGTACGGCATTTTTGAATGGGCAACGGGGCCGGGTGGATACCGCATGTATTCAACGCTTGGAAATCCATTGTTCTTTGCGCAGTATTTATTGCCAGCGACTTTTATTTCGCTCATGCTTGCATTAAGTGAGTCGCATCGTACCAAGCGTTATGCGTATTTTGCGGCCTCGGCGTTTTTTGCCCTTTCCATGCTTGGTACAGCGAGTCGTGGTTCGGCGCTTGGATTTGGTGTGGCGGCAATTCTAGTCGCAATTTTGGCGATTCAAGCATTCGTAAAAAGTGCCACGATTCGCAAGCGTGCTATTGCGGGAATCGTTGCGCTTGTTTTGATTGGTGGCGGTGGATTTTACTTTTTATCGCAAACCGAACAAGGAAGAGGAATAGCGGAAAACGCTCCGCTTATTGTGAAACGTGCCGCGCTTGCAAGTTTCGACGACCGATTGCAACTTTGGGGATTGGCAATAGATGGGATTAAAGAGAAACCAATTTTTGGGCATGGATTTGAGCAATACCTAAACGTTTTCAATAAACACGTTGAACCAGGTGGCAAAAACTTTGAATTGAACGAATTCATGTTCGATAGGCCGCATAACTTTTACTTGGAATGGACGCTTTCCACAGGATTAGTTGGGCTTCTTGGTTTAGTCGCGTTTTATGTGTACTTGGTGAAGTATTTATTTAGGCTTTGGAAAGAGGATGAATCAACGCATGGCTATATTGTTGGATTTTCTGGATTGATGGTAGCGCATGCGGTTTCGACAACATTTTTGTTTACGCTCTTCGCTGAATCGATGGCGGTGTTTTTGGCGGTTGGATTTATGATGAGTTTACGTCGAAATCAAAAAGATGATGACGGATTCCGCGTATCACCAATTGCGATTGGATTTGTGAGTAGCGCAGCCGTGATATTTATTATTTTCGTTTTCCTTTTGCCATTGCGTTCTGGATTGCTCGCCGAAAGAGCCTTTCGAGCGGTGCGACAAGATGGCAGTCAACCAGCCTTTCAACGTGCGGTAAAAGATTTGCAATCGGCACTCGGTACTCATACCTGGATAAACGAAAAGTTACGCATCCGTACCGCTGATTTAATGCGACCAATTGCCGAACGTATTGGATTCCGTTCCCCTGAGCTCAAGGAATTAACACGGTTTTTAGCCGCAGAATTAGAAGAGTCTGCATTCAAAAATCCAAATGAATACGAAGTGGCGTTAACAGCATCGTTTGTATACCGCATGGGAGCCGTATACTATCCAGCATATGTTGAACGCGCGCTTTTCCATGCACATAATGCGAGGCGTTTGAGTGAAGGGAATCCTGATCCATATGAAGAATTGGGTGAAGTTGCCTTACTCATCGGAAATGTAGAAGAAGCAGAATTGTGGTTTTTGGAAGCATTAAAGCGCAGTCGTCCGCATGTTGATTCTGGGCGGGTAGAATATCGTTTAGCGGCAATTTCGGCGTATAAGGATGATGTTGCTGGTATGTACGACTTTTTGGCTCTTGCCGAAGAACACCGATTCGCGATTTACCACGATTCACGTTTGGTAGAAACGCTTGGTGATTTGTCGGTGAATAATCCAGGATTTGCGCGCGCAACCTTGCCGTATGCAGAAGCTGTTTTTGAAAAGTTCCCAGGTCAGCCATATGTTTTTGCAGCGGCAGTAAAAATGTATGGTTCGGTTGGTGACGAAGAAAAATATAATGCGGCCATGGCCCGCCTTAAGGAATTGCATCCAGATTTAGCAAGAGCGTTGGAGAAGTAGGGAGTAGGGGCG
>CAYZYJ010000036.1:0-9263 GCA_964482565.1 uncultured Gammaproteobacteria bacterium | reverse complement strand
CTTGGACTCGTCCTCTTTCTCATTTCACTCTTTCTTGCAATTTCAGAGCAAGGCCATGCAGGTAGCAAAACCCTCCATTCAATGCATTTCGTTCAAGGATTCTGTGCTATCACTCTTGCCCTCGTCCCTTTTCTTATCACGCTAAAATCAACCGAACTTGCCATTCTGTCGATTGCAACCGGTGGAATCATTGCCATCCTCGCTCTCCTTCAATTATCTTTCGAATAATTATGCCAGACATTCGCCCAATCCTCACCATTTCCGACAAAAAACTCATGGAGCTTGAGTTATTGGCGCATAAAATGCGCGTTGATTTAATTGAAATGCTGACCACGGCAAAAAGCGGTCATTCAGGCGGCCCACTTGGCATGGCAGATATTTTTACGGCGCTCTATTTTCATGTGCTCGATCACAATCCAAAAAAACCACTTTGGAAAGATCGTGATCGCCTTTTCCTTTCAAATGGTCATATTTGCCCTATTCGCTATGTCGCGATGGCGCATGCCGGTTATTTACCGCTCGATGAATTAAAAACATTGCGAAAATTTGGTTCACGTTTGCAAGGTCATCCAGAAATCAGTCATTTCCCTGCACTCGAAAATACCTCCGGCCCACTTGGGGACGGTTCCTCACAAGCAGTTGGAGCGGCGTATATTGGCAAATTAGAAGAACAGCCATGGCGCGTGTATTGCGTGATGAGTGATGGAGAATTAGAAGCCGGCATTACCTGGGAAGCGGCTTTATTTGCGGGGCGAAATCGGTTAAATAATCTCACATGGATTATTGATCGCAATAATATTCAGATTGACGGGTATACCGAAGATATTATGCCGCTCGAGCCATTGCATGAAAAATTTGCTGCGTTTAATTTCGCCGTTATTGAAATTGATGGGCATAATATTCGTGAATTTGTAGACGCTTGCCGATTAGCACAAGCGACCTATGAAAAACCAACCGTCATTATTGCGCATACCATTCCAGGCAAAGGCGTTGATTTTATGGAAAATGATTACCGTTGGCATGGCGCGCCGCCAGGACTTGGCCCAGAAGATAAAGTAGAGAAAAAGAAGCAACGCGCCGAGGCATTAAAAGATTTGCGTACCTTGCAAGGACGCATTCAAAGCGAACACGAATAATATGAAGAAATCTCTTTTTAACGGCACCGTGGTAAAACTCGACCGTCATTTTAAAACGCCCGAACGCCTCAAAATGGTGCCGATTCGCAATGGTTATGGCGAAGGATTGGTCGAGGCTGGGAAAAGCAATACGGACTTATTCGTGATGTCGGCGGATTTAACCGAATCAACACGTAGTCTTGCCTTTAAAGAAGCATTCCCTGAACGCTTTGTACAACATGGCGTTGCCGAGCAATCACTTGCTGCTATTGCTGCTGGAATGTGTTTGGCCGGTAAAACAGTTTTTATTTCTAGTTATGCGTGTTTTTCACCTGGTCGAAACTGGGAACAAATTCGCACAACCGGATGTTTGCAAAATGTGAACCTTAAAATTGCCGGCGCACATGCGGGTGTTTCAGTGGGGCCAGATGGCGCAACACATCAAATGCTTGAAGATATTGCTCTTATGCGGGTTTTGCCAAAAATGACGGTTCTTGTGCCATGCGACGCCATTGAAGCGCGTAAAGCAACCATTGCCGCCATCAATACACCGGGGCCCGTTTATGTGCGCTTTGCCCGTGAATCAACGCCCGTTTTTACCACCGAAGGAACACCGTTTGAAGTAGGAAAAGCGCAAGTGATGCGCAAAGGCACCGACGTCGCGATTATCGGCGCAGGACCGCTTGTATATGAAGCATTGCTCGCAGCCGAGGCGTTAGCTCCACTTGGAATCAATGCACGCGTGATTAATAATGCGAGCGTAAAACCCATGGACGAAGAAACCATTTTACGCGCAGCAAAAGAGTGTGGCGCTATTGTAACTATTGAAGAAGCACAGGCAGCAGCCGGCATGGGAAGCGCCGTTTGTGAAATTGTGAGTGCACACTACCCCGTGCCTGTGGAACGCATGGGCTTGCAAGATGAATTTGGTCAGAGTGGCGAGCCACGCGAATTGCTTGAGCACTATCGCCTCACTGCCCCATATATTGTAGACGCTGTTAAACGAGTACTGAAGCGTAAAAAAGCCTGATTTGTTTAGTGTTTTTTGATTTTGTTATACTCTATATTATATGGCTAAAGACGTTACAACTCTACAGGATCTTCTCGGCTACCTTCAAGAGAACATGGCAACGAAGGCCGATATTGCATCTATAAACACTGAATTATCTTCCGTTCGAGATGACATGAAGTCTTTCGCAACAAAAGACGACATCGCTTCCGTTCGAGATGATATGAAATCTTTTGCAACGAAAGATGACCTTAACGCCTTCGCGACAAAAGATGACATCGAGGAGATTTTCAGCGCGATTAAAATTGATCTCGACAAAACAACAACAAAGGCAGATTTGAAGAGATCTGAACAAGTCATTCTCGACAAAGTCGACGATAAAATTGACGATTTAAAAGGTGAGCTCATCGTAACGATACGCAAAGAGGATACAAAGCTTGTTACCCTTGTTGAGACTTTAGAAGAGAATAAAACGCTCAATAAAATTAAATCAGAAAACATCCTTTCCTTGGAACCATTCCCCCGCGCTTGACCCCCCATGCTTTTGTTATACTGAAAGAAATTCTATACTTTCTTATGAAACATGCGCACGCACTTATTATTACCTTGCTTGCCCTCACAACGTTGCTTTCCGCAGGTACATTCATCGTCTCTCTTTCATCTAGCACCGAACCTGTACTAATCGAGAATCCCGTAACAACATCACCAACTATTGTTGAAGATAAGACCGGTAAAGGATGTAGTTATCCAGGTTGTCCAGGCGATCTAGAGAACCATTATATTAAAGAACACTCAACTTTTCCATTCGATATCGTGATAACAAACAACGATACTTATTCTTACTCAAAGTTCGATAGTACCTTAAGCATTGCACCGATTAACAGAATTGGCGATTCTGATGGTCCAAGTTACCTTATTGAACTTCAAGAAATCACTAAGGAACAAGCTCCGATGTATATAGGTGAAGATGCGGTTATCAGAACTGGACCTGGAGGAAAATGGTCTACAACCTGGTTTACCTATCCTGATCTTGGAGCCGAAGGTGAACATGTTGTTTACGAACATCCAAGCGGTCGTTTTTTCCTCCTTACCTTCAACGAAAACG
Organism: uncultured Gammaproteobacteria bacterium; assembly: GCA_964482565.1. Classification (GTDB taxonomy): domain Bacteria; phylum Patescibacteriota; class Patescibacteriia; order UBA9934; family UBA9934; genus CAYFMS01. Next base: position 6,034 of record CAYZYJ010000036.1, on the reverse strand, counting down.
ACAGTATCAAAAGCCTAGATCACTACCGAGCATTTAAAGAAGCAAATGGTTTTTAAGCAATAAAAACGCCCCGGACTCAGTTGAGCCGGGGCTTTTGCTTCACGCCACGTGAAGTACGATGAAAGACACATTGTCGCCGCGCTTAAGGCGGAATTGACCTTCCATTGCTTCATCTCTCAGCTGAGGGACCACCGTTTCAATCGGTAGTCTTACCAGAGCGCTATAAAGTGTTGAACGTGGCACGAAATTCGTGAGTCCGTCGGTTGCGAGCAAGACGCGGTCGCCTTCTCGCAATATGGCACGCGTTGTTTCGTAGTACTCGTCGATTTCTCTCTCACGCAAGTCGAAGCGAGTGCCAATCGAACGCGTGACGGTATTATTCCTCGGGCCACGATGGTCGGTCGTGAGTTGAATGAAGCTCGGGTTGTCGCTTTTGTAGTGGTAGACCCGGGTATCTCCAACATGCACAACCGCCATCAACATCACGTCATCAACCGGCTGGAACAGGGCAACGCTTGCCACACATCCTGACGTCCAACCCACCGCACCTGCTTCCTCTTTGAGCTTGGTATGCGCTCTGTAGAAAGCTTTCCGCACTTCCTGCGTGTTTGGGGTTTCAATGTCGCGTAATTCTTTTGCAAGCAATTCCGCTGCGTATTCGCCGTCATCGCTCCCGCCCATGCCGTCAATAACGGCAAAAAGACGCTTTTCTTTTGAGAGAACAATCCTATCCTCGTTCACTCTCCTATTCATGCCAATCGAGCTATGAGCGCTCACAAGTAATTTTCTCATGATTCCTTCCCTCCAAGGCCAGCGATAATAGCGCAGTTTAAGGCGAATGTCAATCTGGGGGTCAGGTCGTGAATCGTGAATTTTGGTATACTTCTTTATATGGTCAGACCTCTTAGAATCGAATTCCCTTTTGCGTTGTACCACGTCATTGTGCGTGGAAATGGCCGTCAGCACATCTTTTTTAACGACAAAGACCGGCAATTATTTTTTACAAACTTAAAAGCCTGTGTCGAACAATATAATCTCATCTGTCATGCGTATTGCTTGATGGACAATCACGTTCATTTGCTTCTTGAAACTCCTGATGCGAATTTGTCCGCTGCGATGCGCGATATTAGCGGGGACTACGCTCAAAAATTTAACCAAAAACATCAAAGAAGTGGGCACTTATTCCAAGGACGATACAAAGCATCTTTAATTGAAAAAGAGACGTATTTCCTCGAAGTTGCTCGGTACATTGCGAATAATCCCGTTCATGCCGGGATGACTCAGTTGCCTGAAGAGTGGGTATGGAGCAATTTCAACGCAACTGCTGGGCTCGCAAAAAAGCCAGCATTTTTACATACCGCTACAACCCTTCAATATCTCTCGCCAAATAAGAAAGCGGCAGAAAAACAATATATACAGTTTGTCCATGATGGCATCAAAGGCTCTTCACCGTATAAAAATATTGGGCACGGCATCATTCTTGGCACGCCACAATTTATTCATGAAGTATGGGAAGTTGCAGATCCGAAAGACCATGTAAAAGAAATACGAAAAGACCAGCGAATGATTGGCAGACCGACATTGAACACTATTTTTTACCAGATTCGTTCGAAAGCGGAACGAGATAAGGCAATTGCCATTGCGCGGCATTCATGCGGATATTCATTGAGTGAAATCGCACGGTTTTTAAAGCTAGACCGCTCGACAACGAGTAAAATTGCGAGTAAATTTAAACCAGAAATTCACGATTCACGACCTGACCCCCTTCCATGAACCTCTTTGCGCATAAAGCCGAATCTGAACGTCGTCAACTCGCCCCACTTGCTGAACGCATGCGGCCAAAAACCCTTGAAAGCTACCTTGGGCAAGAAACGCTCATTGGTGATAAGGCCCTTTTGCGAAAGGCGATTTTAGAAGATCGTGTACCAAGCATGATTTTATGGGGGCCACCAGGAAGCGGAAAAACCACGCTTTCACATATTATTGCCGGCGCAACAAAATCGTATTTCATTCCTTTTTCCGCGGTAAACGGAAGTGTAAAACAAATTCGTGAAATTGTTGCGATTGCGCAAGAAAAATGGACGTTTAATCGGCAAAAAACCTTGCTATTCGTTGATGAAATTCACCGGTTCAATAAAGGTCAACAAGATGCGTTTTTACCGTACGTTGAAAATGGCACCCTCACTTTAGTTGGTGCAACAACCGAAAATCCTTCGTTCGAACTCAATTCCGCGCTCCTTTCTCGTTGCCGTGTTTTTACTTTGCAAGCATTAAGCGTTGCGCAATTACAAGCAATTCTTGAATCCGCATTACGAGACGCCGAGAACGGCCTAGGTAATGAAAAAGTCACCTGCGATAACGATACCCTTCCCTTTTTGGCAGGTATGGCAAGTGGCGATGCGCGCTCGGCACTTAATGCCCTCGAACTTGCCGTTGAACTCACACAACCGTCTAAAACCGGCGAGAAACATCTTTCGGTTGCGCACATTAAAACCGCCCTGCAACGCACGCATTTACGTTACGATAAAAATGGAGAAGAGCATTATAATATTATTTCGGCTCTGCATAAATCCATGCGTGGAAGCGATGCGAACGCGGCACTTTACTGGCTTGGACGTATGCTTGAAGGCGGCGAAGACCCGTTATTCATTACCCGTCGGCTCATGCGATTTGCAAGTGAAGACATTGGTCTTGCCGATCCACAAGCTCTTGTGCAAGCAACAAGCGCGCATACCGCCTGCCACGCGGTTGGTATGCCCGAATGCAACCTTATCCTTGCGCAATGCGTTGCCTACTTAGCACGCGCCAAAAAATCGAATGCACTTTACGTGGCATATAGTGAAGTACAGAAAGACATTCAGGAAGGCCAGCTTGAAGGCGTTCCCTTGCATTTACGCAATGCGCCAACCGCATTGATGAAAGAATTGCATTACGGGAAAGGCTATAAATACACGCCCGATTACGATACAATTGAAGAAGCAAAACAAGACTTTTTACCAGAATCTCTAAAAGGCCGTACCTATCTGCCATAAGTTGACTTTTCCTCCTTTTTCGCTACACTACGCGCAATATGCGCATTAATCGATTCATTGCTTCCACCGGACTTTGCTCACGCCGAGCAGCTGATACTCTTATTGAACAGGGTGTTGTTGAAATTAATGGCGCAAAAGCAAGTCCTGGCACCAATGTTACGCCAGAAGACAAAGTCACCGTAAACGGCAAACCACTCGAACACGCTTTACCAAAACGCGTATACCTTGCCTACCATAAACCAGTCGGTATCATCACCACTTCCGACCCAAGTGCAAAAGATAATATTATTGACGCCATAAATTATCCAGAGCGCGTTTTTCATATTGGACGATTGGACGTTGCTTCTTCTGGATTGATTTTGCTCACAAATGACGGCGATATTGTGAACAAAATTTTGCGTAGCGAAAACGAACACGAAAAAGAATATCAAGTAAAGGTGGATAAAGAAATTACTCGACGCTTTTTAGATGACATGAAACGCGGAGTGAATATTGAAGATTACATCACCAAACCCGCACGCATTAAACAAACCGGCGCACGCAGTTTTACCATCGTCTTAACTGAAGGAAAAAATCGCCAAATTCGCCGTATGTGTGAGGCGCTCGGGTATAATGCCATAAGCCTCAAGCGCGTGCGGATTATGAATATTCGTCTTGGCACCCTTGGCGCTGGAAATATCCGTAAACTCACAAAAAGCGAAAGACGCGAACTTCTTGCCAATCTATGATCAATCTTCTTTACTTCATCATTTTGCTCCTCCTTGGTTCGGCGGCATATGCAGGGATCAGCGCTGCCCCTTGGGTTCCTACACGAAGTAAAGAACGACAAAGCGTTTTAAATCGCATCACCCTAACGCCTGGTCAAACCGTTTACGATTTAGGCTGCGGCGATGGCACCATGCTTTTTGCCCTTGCACGCAAATTTCCTGAAGCGCGCTATATTGGTTACGACATTTCCCTCCTCCCACTCCTTATTGGATACGCGCGCAAATACGCAAATTACAAAAAATATAAAAACGTTTCCTTGCGATTTGGAAATTTGTTTTCAAAAACTTACCACGACGCTGATGTCGTTTTTATTTTTCTCCTCGAAAAAGCCTACGGAAAATTGCAACCACTTTTACGCAATTTGCCAAATGAAGCGCTTGTTATTTTTGAAGCATGGAGATTAAAAGACCTTGTTCCACGCGATATTGTAGAAAACGAAAAAACACTTCCCTTTTACATTTACGAAGGCGAGCAATTTAAGTAGGAGCGAAATCGTGCATACATGTTATAATCAACATATATGTACGATATTTTAACCATTGGCGACATTAAGCTTGATACGTTTATTCAAATTCCTGAAGCATCAACGCATTGTGAATTGCGCATGCCGGATTGTAAACTGTGTATTGATTACGGAAAAAAGAATGTTGTTGAAGATATTGATTTACAAATTGCAGGAAGCGCACCGAATGTTGCCGTTGCGCTTGCAAAAATGGGGAAAAAATCTGCTGTCTTTTCGCAGATGGGAGGAGACATTATTCATACGCTCGCCGTTGAGTTTTTGAAAAAACACGGAGTCGACGCTGCCCTTGTTCATGCAGAAAAAGGCCGCGATAGTTCTTTTGCCGCTGTTTTAAATTATAAAGGAGAATCCACCCAACTTGTTTCGCATAATGGCGGTCATTACCGCTTGCCAAAACGCATTCCAAAAACCGCCTGGCTTTACCTTTCAGAACAAGGCAAGGGCTATCGCGCACTTTACAAGGATATTATCGCGCTTAAACAAAACGGCACCAATCACCTCGGATTTAATCCAGGAAGCGTGCAAATTTCTGAAAATTCGCCGGAATTTCGTGCCATGCTGAAACATACGCATGTCTTATTTGTGAATCGTGTAGAAGCGGAACAAATTCTTGATGTTCAAGAAAAAACCGAAATTCATGCCTTGCTTGGTGGACTCAAAAAACGAGGCGCACAAATTGTCGTGATTACCGACGGCAAACACGGCGCTTACGCCTATGATGGCCAATCAGCTTTTTTTGCACCTATGTACCCCGGTAAGCGCGTTGAAGCAACTGGCGCGGGCGATGCTTTTGCTTCCGGTTTTTTAGGAGCTATTTTAAACAAAAAATCGACAAGCGATGCACTCTCATGGGGTTCGGTGAACGCTGCGAGTGTGGTTGGCTCTATTGGTCCAACAAAAGGATTGCTTACGCCAACCGAAATCGCGAAACGCCTCAAAAAAGAACCGGGGTATAAAATTGAACAGATTTAATCCAAACTACTCACTATACCTATGCTCGACGTCATCACTATTGGTAGTGCCACACAAGATGTTTTTCTGATGTCGAAGGAGTTTAAACTTATTCGTTCCAAAGAATTTGCAACCGGCATCGGGGAATGTGTTTCGTTTGGTAGTAAAATTGAAATCGATGAATTAGTCGTTACAACTGGCGGTGGAGCCACAAATGCTGCCGCAACGTTCGCCTCTTTAGGATTAACAGCAGGCGTAATTACACGCATCGGCGACGATATTTCTGGCGACGCGGTTTTACGCGATTTACAAACCTACCGCATTAATGCCGAAATGGTGAAGGTGGTAAAAGGCGGCAAAACCGGTTATAGCAGTTTATTGACGGCAGAAAATGGCGAGCGTTCTGTACTCGTACATCGTGGGGTTTCAGAAGATTTTAGCGAAAAAGATATTGATTTCACAAAGTTAAAATCGAAATGGATTTATATCACTTCTCTTGCCGGAAATTTATCGCTCGTCACAAAAATCTTGCGTGCTGCAAAAGAACAACAAATTCACGTCGCATTCAACCCAGGAAGTAAAGAATTAAAACAAGGATTGCGAGCCTTTGAACCAATTCTACGCGATTTATCGGCGCTTATTCTGAATAAAGAAGAACTACAATTATTAACTGGCACAAAAACCGAAGGAATTGCAGAAATGTGCCAAAAAATTGCAAAGCCAGATTTGATGATTTTTGTTACTGATGGCGGAAAAGGAT
>CAYZYJ010000035.1:5239-9374 GCA_964482565.1 uncultured Gammaproteobacteria bacterium | reverse complement strand
TCCCCCTCCTATTATACCACCAATTTCAGGCTAAAAACCTATCATTCTCCCTTGCCAGTGTCAAAGCGGTGTGACATACTCCCGCTATGAAACGTCTCATCACTCCAGAAACCTTAAATGCCACCCGTCTCGACCTCGCCTTAGCGAGTCTCCTTGAAGTAAGCCGCACAAGAGCAAAAAAGCTCATTGAACAAGATACCGTGCTTGTTAATGACGGACCAGTTTCGGCTCATTTATTGGTGCATACGGGTGACACCATCACCCTCACGAATGAGTCTTTGCTTGAAAAACCAAAGAAATCAACCGTTCCGCCACCTCCACTCGACATTCTCTTCGAAAATGACGATGTATTGGTTGTAAATAAACCTGCAGGCTTACTTGTGCACGATACCGGAACGTCGGTCGAACCAACCCTTGTAGACGCATTACTTGCTTATATTCCCCAAATCGCAGGAATTGGTGATAGCAAGGTGCGTCCAGGAATTGTGCATCGACTCGATAAAGATGCGTCTGGGTGTTTGGTTATTGCAAAAAACCAAGCCGCTTTTGCTTATTTAAAAGCTCAATTTGGCGCAAGAAACGTAAAAAAACACTATACCGTTTTGGTTGAAGGAAGCCTTTCACGAGACGCCGAAACGCTCACCTTTCCTATTGCACGTTCAAAATCGCTTGGCCGAATGGCAGCGCGTCCAACAAGCCAAGAGGGGCGTGAAGCGATTACGCATTACACCGTTTTACAACGATTCCCCCACCATACCTTGGTTGACGTCATCATTGAAACAGGTCGAACACACCAAATTCGTGTGCATATGCTTGCCATGAGCCACCCGGTTGTTGGCGATAACCTTTACACCATTCGTGGACTAAAAGTGCGTAATATTGGCCGATTATTCCTTCATGCCTCTTCCCTTTCGCTCACCTTGCCAAACGGTGAAGAGCTCAATATCGAAGCACCTTTACCAAAAGAATTAAACGATGTTCTTGCTTCTATTCCAACCGTATGACCGTCGAACAGGCTTTAGAAATCCTTAAAACCACGTCCCCACTACGCATCACCGTTTCTGGCGATATTGGTTCAGGAAAATCCACATTTACCACAAAACTCGCAGAAACCCTTGAAATTCCGCGTGTCTACATTGGTGGTTTAATGCGGGAAGAGGCAAAAAAACGCGGCATTACCTTGGATGAATTGAATGCCCTTTTAGAAAAAGACGACACCATAGACCGGCAAATGGACGCGATGCAAAAAGACGTTTCCAAAACGACCAAAAAAGGGATTTTTGAAGGCCGAACCGCTTGGTATTTTGTGGAAAATCCAAGTGTCCGCGTGTTTTTGGCTGTTTCGCCGCTTACTTCTGCAACCCGTATTGCCACCGATAAAAATGCTTCGCGCGATACATACCAAACCGTAGAAGAAGTGATGGCAGCAAATGAGGCAAGAAAGCGTTCTGAAATCGAGCGTTACCAGGCTTATTACGGCATCGACGCTTATAATACGGCGAATTTCGACGTCATCATCGATACCTCAACCCTTTCAATTGATGAGGTTTTTACCCAAACCGTGATTGCAATTGCAGACTTTTTGCAAGCAAGAAATGCCTAAACCTTGACGATTTGCTGGTTTTTCCCTACAATTCGCGCGAAACTAATCTACGTCCATGTATGAATGTATTAATGCATTCCTCTCGTTTCGACGTCTTACTTAATAGAATATGAGCAATACCGAACAAAAGCATCCAGATCTCCGTTCAGGGATGGTGGTGAAAATCCATGAAAAAATCAAAGATGTAAACGCAAAAGGAGAAGAAAAAGAACGCGTACAGATTTTTGAAGGAATGATTTTGAATGTACGAGGCGCAGGACTTTCCCGCACCATTACCGTACGAAAGAATGCAAAAGGTTGGATGGTAGAAAAGATTTACCCAATCGCTTCACCAAATCTTCAAAAGATTGAAATCGTAAAGCAATACCAAGTACGACGAAAGAACCTTTCGTACTTGCGCGACATTTTCAAGCGCAAGATGAAAGAAGTCTTGGCAAAATAAAAAATTCCGGTCGAAAGACCGGAATTTTTTTATTGTTTAAAAACATTGTTCCGGATCCGGAACACAGGTTACACCAAATGTACCCATAATACTCGCACACTTTCCTAAGGCTGAACAAGAGGCTGATGTACAGAACAATCCACAATCATTACATGCCATACATGCTGGATCCGTGGAATTCTGTGCTGCGGTGAGATAATTATCAACACAATCAAACTGATCTAAAGGATAACCAAGAAGCCATCCCGATTCTTCTACTTTACACCCCGCACTCCCTCCCAAATCACAAATATCTTGCGGATTACAAATTAATTCGAATATTCTGCGATACTCATCTTTATTAAACGGTTCGATTTGTTGCGCAAAAGAATCAACACTTACATTGATACTATTTACATCTTGTCGGCGCAATACCCAGTCATAAGCGCCGCATTTTTCACTGCCATAATCTTCTTTTAGCTTTGCGCAGTCAATCGTATGTTGTGAATCCGTTTTCGGATAGGCTAATTCCACACAGCTATCAAGGCGTGGGTTACCAATAGCTGCGTCGAAATAGGTGCAAAATGCCGCCTCTCCTGATTTTGGTGTCGCCGTTAAGCTTGCGCAAACACGTTCATTCGGCACACCAAATCCGCCTAACGCTCCTGTAATATCGTTGCAAGAAACACATTTGTACGCATTATTCCCATCTTGCAAACATGATTTTCCATCCGGACAATGTGAGTACACGCATTTATGCCCTGCTTCAATTCCCATGCTTTCCATTGCTTTAATTTGCTCAGAATTTTGCCCCGCGGTAACAATCCCACCGCCGCCACATTGCATTGGTCCCGTAGCTGCAACATTTAATTTATGTGTTTCAATAAGGTAATCACAATCATTACTTTGCGATAAATAAAGCACCTGTTTCACTTTCGGAATGCGAAAAGGGTCGAGGCGTACGAGACGTGGGTCAATAATATACGCAATCGTATAAGCACCAAGAAGCAAAACCATTCCAACCACGGCCGCGCCCATGCGTTCCTTCGCTTTACTAATCGCACCGCTATTCCCACCAGCCATGGTGTATTGCAACCCCGCAATCATAAATACCAAAATCGCAATCACGGCGCCTGCAATCAATAGAAAGCTGTAAATCGCCGCAACATAAGTTCCTAAATCCGACACTTCGGTAACCCCACCAATTGGCACATTCAACCGAACCGTCGCCGAACCGCCCGAAGCAAGCGCAGCGTCTTTTGGCGCATAGCAATACCCACTTCCTGGCAAACATTCGCTCGCCTGCCTCCCCCATTCCGACGGGCCCTCGGTTCCGTCTTGCAGCGGCACTAAATCTTCTTCGCATTCCGCCCTCGTATAACAAATGCGATTATTTTCTGGTCTACTCGAAGATTGCGTAATGTCGTAACAACCTAAAAACGAATGACCGGATTTTTCCTTACACGTTGCTTTGCAAGCATCGGCATTTGTTTCCTTGCTCACGCGCACCGCACCGCCCGACGTTTTGCAAAAACAATCACAAGTACTTGTTGATTGAGCAAAACTGAGTTGCGGAAAAAGGGCAAAAACACCCAAAAACAAGGCAAAAAGAAGTTGTTTCATACGCAAAAAGTATAGCATGAAAAAGCGGAAAAACACAGAAATTCGTTTGACGTTTTATGCCCGTTCTGGTACGTTTGACCTACTATGGTATTCAATATTGTTCAATTGATTCTCGCAATTTTGCTCGTTACCGCTATTTTACTTCAAGCACGTGGAACCGGTCTTGGTGCTGGTTTTGGCGGTGAAGGAACGGTTTTTCACACCAAACGCGGCGTGGAAAAGAAGCTCCATCAAACAACGATTGCCCTTGCTATCCTTTTCTTTGGCGTAGCACTCGCAAACGTTTTGTTTAATTAAGTTCTTCCGTCGGGCCAAGCTCGATGATTTATGCCGTTTTCTTTTTTCAAAAAACAACGTCCCGGTGCCAAACGCGCCGATACAAACCTCGCCATGGATCAGGTATTACATGCGCGAAAACCCCGATTGATACCTCGTCTTTCTCAGCTTCTTCAGCTCCCTCGTTTTCTGAATTCCAAAGAACAAGCCCT
>CAYZYJ010000035.1:0-5139 GCA_964482565.1 uncultured Gammaproteobacteria bacterium | reverse complement strand
TTTGAAATTTCAGAAGATCAAAAAACCTATACCTTCATTTTGCGAGAAAATACAAAATGGCATGACGGAAAACCACTTACCGTGGAAGATGTGATGTTTACCTTTAGCGCCTTACAAAACCCCGATTACCGCAGCCCACTGCAAGGCAGTTTTTCTGGCATCGGCGTTCAGCTCGTTGATACACGTACCGTACAATTCGTGTTGAATGAGCCATTTGCTCCGTTTCTTTCATTGTTAACCGTTGGTATTTTACCGGCCCATTTATGGCAAGATATTGCGCCATATAACGCAGCACTTTCTCCGCTCAATCAAAAGCCAATCGGTTCTGGCCCATTTGAATTCTCAAAACTTACCAAAGACGCAAAAGGAACGGTGCGAACCTATGAATTAACGCGTTACGGAAATTATCATCTTAAACCAGCCTTTTTGGAAAAGCTGACCTTTAAGTTTTATTCCGATACGCTTTCGGCCGTAGAAGCATTGCGTAATCAAAACGTAGAAGGATTAGGATATTTGCCGCCAGAAGACGTAAAAACATTCGCAGACCACAATCAAAATAGCATTTACTTCCCTTATCTTCAGCAATATACCGGCGCGTTTTTTAATCAGAATCGCAATACTGCCTTAAAAGATAAAGCCGTTCGTACCGCTTTAGCGCATGCCACAAATAAAGAAGTGATTGTAGAAAATGCCTTAAATGGTTTTGGTCGCACCGTGGAATCCTTTATTTTGGAAGGCATGATTGGTGAACACGCCGAAATTACCACCTACGCGCATAATCCTGATACGTCACGCCAACTGCTTACCGATGCTGGCTGGGTAATCCCCGAAGACGGTTCAACCCGTAAAAAAGGAGACGCCACACTTTCACTCGAAATTGTTGCTGTTCAAACACCAGAACTCTTAAAAACCGCCGAGCTCTTAAAGTCACAATGGGAAGCAATTGGTGTAAGCGTTTCTATTCGCGCAGTAACATTTGCACAATTGCAAAACGATGTTTTGCGCGACCGCTCTTATGACGTTTTGCTTTCTGGCGAATTATACGGCATCGACCAAGACCCGTATGCGTTTTGGCATTCTTCGCAAACCGCTTATCCTGGGTATAATTTGGCACAGTTAAGTAATCGCAAGGCCGATGATTTAATTGAAGCTGGCCGCAAAACAACCAATGCCGATGAACGCGCCGAACACTATCGCGCTTTGCAAGATATCATTGTAGAAGATGTTTCAGCTATCTTTTTATACCAACCAAATTACCCATACATTACCGCGAAAAAAATCCGTGGTATTGAGCTTGATGCGCTCATTTCCCCATCTGACCGCTACCTGAATATCACCGAATGGTTCATTAAAACCCGCCGTGTTTTTTCAACAAAAATCACAGAATCTATTGAAGTTATTCAGGAATAATCAGATTGACGCAATGAATTAGTCGTGTTAGTATACGATTTATTACGCAATCTGATTCCTCTTGCGTCATGAGCCACTCTTGCGCTCAATAAAGTAAAACAGTCGCCATTTCTTAATGGTTTAAGAACCTCCGAGTGTTTTCCTTTTTTAAGGACTTATTTTTAACAACAAAACTATGGACAAAACACCTTCGCGACCTGAACGTCGCCCAAATGGCAATCGTAATTTCCGCGGCCGCAGCAATAGCGGACCACGTCGTGCACCTGCACCTCGTCGCCCTTCCACTGCCCGCAATATGACGCATGCCGACCACCTCACAAAAAATGAAGGCAAAATTTATGCCGCACCAAACGATGAAAAAGTGCGCGTAATTGTGCTTGGCGGACTAGAAGAAGTAGGCCGTAACTGCACCTTGATTGAATACAAAAATGACATCATTTTGGTCGATTTAGGTTTGCAATTCCCAGAAGAAGACATGCCAGGAGTTGATTACATTATTCCGAATATGTCGTATTTGCGTGGAAAAGAACGCAATGTACGCGGTGTTGTGATTACACATGGTCACTACGACCATATTGGTGCTATTCCTCATACTGTTCCATATATTGGAAATCCACCTGTTTACGCCCTTCCGCTTGCAGCAGGAATCATTAAAAAGCGTCAAGAAGATTTCCAAAGCGCGCCAATTAATATTCAAACCATTGGTATTGAAAGTGTTTTGCAACTTGGTGTCTTTAAAGTCCACTTTTTCCACATCAACCACAATATTCCAGATTCAGCCGGCATTGTGATTGAAACGCCAGCAGGTGTGATTTGTCATACCGGTGACTGGAAATACGATTTCCACCCTGTTGGTTCGCCTCCAGCCGATTTCCACAAAATGGCTCGTCTTGGTGAAGCAGGTGTAGCCCTTTTGATGGGAGATTCGACGAATGCTAACTTGCCAGGAAATCAAACTTCCGAAAAAGTGATCGGAGAAGAGTTGGAACGTATTTTAGAAAAAGCACCTGGACGCGTTATTGTAGGAACATTCGCTTCCTTGCTTTCACGTGTAAAACAAATCGTTGAAATCAGCGAAAAATTGGGTCGAAAAGTTGCCCTCGATGGGTACTCGATGAAAACAAACGTCGAAATCGCCCGCCAACTTGGTTATATCAAAGTAGACAGCAAAACCATTATTCCAATGGAAAGAGCTGGAAAAGTGCCAGAAAACCAACTCACTGTTGTCTGTACCGGTGCGCAGGGCGAAAAGAACGCTGCTCTTTCTCGTATCGCAAACGACGAACATCGCTTTATCCGCATCAATAAAAACGATACGGTTATTTTCTCGAGTTCGGTGGTTCCAGGAAATGAAGCTTCGGTGCAACGTTTGAAAGATACGTTTTACCGCAAGCGCGCACGCGTTTTGCATAAAGACATTATGGATGTGCATGCCGGCGGACACGCAAAGCAAGACGACATCAAACTCATGCTTTCTTTGTTCAAGCCAAAGTATTACATGCCAATCGAAGGAAACCATTTCCTTTTGCGCGAAAATCAAAGCGTTGCTCTTTCTATGGGATGGCCAGAGGAAAACACCTTTGTGGCAGATAATGGTCAAATCATTGAGCTTTCAAAAGAACGCAATGGCGAAATAACAGGCGCGATGACCAAAGAAAAAGTTCCAACCGATTACGTTTTCGTAGACGGACTCGGCGTAGGAGATGTTTCTCAGGTTGTATTGCGCGACCGCCAAGCACTTTCGGAAGACGGAATCGTTGTTGCGATTGTGCAGGTAGAAAAACGCACGGGTAAAATTATTGGTTCGCCAGATATCGTAAGTCGTGGATTCGTAATGATGAAAGATAATCGCGACCTCATTAACGATACGCGTAACTTAATTCGTAAAGTTGCTTCAAGCAATGACCCGCTCTCTCCTGCAGATCCGGATTACATCAAAACACAAATTCGAGACGAAGTAGGAAAATTCCTCTTCCAGAAAACAGAACGTCGACCAATGATCTTGCCCGTTCTCATGGAAGTTTAGTACCAAAAATGATTCCGACCCCTTGCGGGTCGGTTTCTTTTTCTCTATCATGCAAGCATTATGCGTATTCTTTCTGCCATTCAACCAACCAATCTTTTACATATCGGTAATCTTTTTGGCGCGCTTTTGCCTGCCGTTGAATTACAAAAAGAACATCGACTTTTAATGATGATTGCCAATTACCATGCAATTACTGTCACGCATGATCCAAGGCAATTACAAGAAAATACGCTCTTTCTAGCGTCCGCCATGCTCGCTGCAGGAATTGACCCTGCCAATTCCCTGTTATTTAAACAGTCGGACGTTTCTGCGCACACCGAATTGGCGTGGATCTTGCAAACACAAACGCATCTTGGCGAAGCAGAGCGCATGACCCAATTCAAAGACAAAGCCGACAAAAACCGCGACGGCGCAAGCGTTGGATTATTTACCTATCCAACCCTCATGGCAGCGGATATTTTGCTTTATAAAACCGAAGCCGTTCCTGTTGGCGAAGACCAAAAACAACATTTAGAATTAACACGCGATTTAGCACAACGGTTAAATAAACGATTTGATACACATTTTATTGCCCCTGAACCGATGATTCGTTCGCATGGTGCACGCATTCGTTCGCTTACCGAGCCAGAAAAGAAAATGAGCAAATCTGCTCCAAATGCAAAAAGCTATATTTCAATAATGGACAGCGAGGACTTGCTTATTAAGAAAATTCGCAGTGCCGTAACCGATTCCCTCCCCGGAATCACGGTCGATGACTCGCGACTTGGGCTCAAAAATTTGCTCACCATTTACAGCCTCGTAACGAAAGAGAGCATGGTCGAAATTGCACAAAATTACGATGGAAAAGGCATGGGTAAATTAAAAGATGACCTTGCACAAGCCCTCAATCTTTACCTTTCACCGCTTCAGGCAGAAATCCTTGGATGGATGGAAAATAAGGAAGAATTGGCAAAAATCCTTAAAATTGGGGCCTCTGGCGCCAATGAAATAGCGCAAATTTCCTTAAAAGAAACGAAAATCGCCCTTGGTATTTAATATTCGTACACAGAAGCCTTTACAAAATGGCTTTTTTGGCTTATGCTGGCGCTGTCCCAAATAGGTGGGGCAAATTGTTCGTTACCGCTAAGTGTAGGATGTCCCCAGTGACCACCTCTTCCCCCCTCGACTCCCTCGAAACTTCCCCCTTGGATAAGGCGCTCCAGAAGCGTCGTCGCCGCCTGGCGACCCGCCTTTATGAGGCGGAGATCCCGAAGTACGCTCCAGATAGTGAGCAAGTGAAGTGCATCGTCATCTTGATGGCGATGATGTTCACAAACCTCACCAACACCGAAGAGATGCGACAATACGACCGCGCGGCCAATACTCTCCTTGAAGAAGACATCACCCTCGAGGTCTTCATGAAGCTCTTTGACCCCAAGGAGCTGAACGCTGAAGTCGAGAAGAAACGCGAGCGGATCGTGCATCTTCTCCTCACGGAGCGTATCGCGGCAATCAAGATGGACAAGGCCAACTTGAAGGACGAGCTCCTAACGCTCATCCCGCATCTCATCCACGGCAACGAAGAGAACCGCGACCTTGGTCGTCGCATCGTCGCCCTGCTCGAAGCGGGAAACATGGAAGAAGCCTGCAAGAAGGTCCCCTCCTACCTGCAGAAGTACAATGGAGAAGTCTGGAAGCTGGCAAATCGCCCTGCACCAGCGACC
>CAYZYJ010000034.1:0-9406 GCA_964482565.1 uncultured Gammaproteobacteria bacterium | reverse complement strand
TCGGTACTTACATGGTGAAAGCGTTTATTATTTTTTACGCAAACATCAATTAACCGTTGTACGCCTAAAATATTGGTTAAAATAAAGGCTTCATTGTCTTGAATAGACCGGTCAACATGGGTTTCAGCGGCAAAATTTACCACGGCATCGACATTTGGAATCAGTTTTTCAAGCAACGATTTATCGGTAATTGAACCGTAAATAAAGTGATACCGAGGGTCAGTTTGAATATCGAGCGTATTCACCAAATTTCCCGCATACGTTAATGCATCAAGGTTATACACCTCCCAATCTGGACGCTCTCGAAACACCGTTCGAATAAAATGCGATCCAATGAATCCGCAACCTCCCGTAACAAGTAACCGCATAATCCGTGCAACCGTTAATATGTTTTAGATTAGCTATTTAATGCATTTTGGTCAATATGAGCCGTAATCTTCTCAGCAATTGCTTTTAACTCATCTTGCGAAGGATGCGTTTTAACGAAGGTTCGCGCCTTTCCTTCAAATCGTGGCATAACATGCAAATGTGTATGAAAAACCTCTTGGCCCGCATCTACCCCATGATTCATGCCTAAATTATAACCCGTTGCCCCAAGTGCCTGTACGATTTTTGGTGCAATGCGGTGAATGGCACGCATCAATGCCGTTGCTGAATGTTCCGAACCTTGTTCCAAATCAGTTGCATGCACTTTTGGCACAAAAAGCGTATGTCCAACGGTAACTGGCCCAATATCGAGAAAAGCGAAAACATCTTCGTCCTCGTAAATTTTATGTGAAGGAATAGTGCCTTCAATGATTTTGCAAAATAAGCAATTAGTCATACGTTTGATGTTTTGTAAAAAGCCACGGAATTAAGCCCGCAATAATAGCAAGAACAATTCTTAAATTACCAAACAATTCCCCTTCACGCAAAAATAACGTTAGTAAAAGAACGGAAAGACACGCTTTTATTGCGATCGTAATAACTCTATTTTCTGAAGAATCATTCAAACTGATTGCGCCAAAAACAAGAACCAAAAATCCGATGAGATACACTGAAAAAAATGGCATCACGAATCCGGAAAATAAATACTCTGCAAAAAAGAAGCAAAGAAAGGCTAAAAAACTCGCTAAAAATAAGGCATGAAAAACGATTTTCATAAAGCTGTTTTGACACGATACAGAAACGATTGCGCCAATCCTTTCCATGTTCGTGGCGTTTTTACATAGCGCATGGTGATTTCTGCAATATCAACACTTCCTCCTTCGGCAATTCCCTGCAAAGAAAATGCAAAACGAATATCGCCGTTTTCGTCTACAATATTCGCTAAATCAAAATCAACCGTTGTTTCTTGCCATTCGCCATCGATTTCGGTTGATGATTTTTGCGCAAGAATGTACTTCACGCCTCGTTCTTCAGTATTCGTTCCTGCATGAAATACAGTCGGTTTTGGAGCAAAAAATGCGTCGCGTGCAAAGCTAAAATATCCGTCTCCAATAAAGCGTAGTGGCGCAGATTCAAACTGAATTTCCTCTACGTCAGGCGACGCAATATGCACTCGCTCCACCACGCCGACCGTAGAAATCTTCTGTGCCAATTCTCCTAAAATCACTTCCTGTAACCCTTCCGCTTTTGTGGTACTCATCGCCACATCTTTTGCATTCGTGAATAGTGAAACCGACGATTTATCACTTTTCATAATATTCACATTTTGCACAAAAGCCATATGTGATTGCGTGGTGCGTAACGCCTTCCATGCACTATCACTCGTTCCAACGAGCTCAACCAAATACACCCCCTCCGCTAACTCTGGCGTCTGCAATTTCATTACACGAGTAGTAATGTTCCCTGATTCATCGGTAATACCGTCATCTTCTGAACGTTCAACAAAAACAACTTCTCCACGTTCATTAAATACGCGCCATTCAACATCATCTTTGCCATTTACCTCGTTAAGATCAATCACTTCCGCCTCAAGGGTAAGCGAATGATTTTTCACATAGGTTACAAAACGATGATGCCCTTGTAAATCAACAGGAATAGTTTGTAATGCGCCAATGGTTTTTTGGTTCGCTGGCAAATGAAACGGAATATCAAACGAATGCCTGTACGTGGCAATTTCGGCGAGCGGCGGTACATCAGCAAAAAAATCGGCAACCGAAGCAAAAATCGGTTCTTTCTGGTAAAGCACGGTGTCGCCTTCTATAACCTCATGCCAATTCAATGAATCTAGCTTTTCATTTGCAAGCGGTTTTAAATCAAATGCTTGCGAAAAAATATCTGCGAGCGGCCCAAATTCCACCAACGAAACATTATTCACACGATAGCGAATCGTAATAAATACCTGTTCATATGCTCGGCGTGGCGTATGTACATTTAAGTAAACCGGATCGCCGATTAATTGCACAAATGTTTCTGCTCCTTCAGTCAAAAGCTCAGAAACGCGATCGGCAGGAAGCGGATATTCAACGTAAGGATTTTTCTTGCCAAAATCGGCGCGAATCACCCGTTCGCCATCCATATCGAGTTCAACCGCCAATAAAAAACCAAAAAGACCAATAAAAATACAAGAAAACACCGCCACCCACAAAATAAATGCCGTTTTACTTGTAAATTTCATAGAGACTTTCGTCGTAAATTGTTGTAATCAACCGAATCTTCAATCCCGCTTCTTTAAATCGTACTTCTTCTAAAAACACTCTGTCGACTTCTGGCAAAGTAATACCAAAATAATACAAATGGTTTGATTCAACGAGTATTGGAATCGCTTTATACGTTGCGTCATCGCGGAGCGGAACAATGACTTGCCTTTGCGGGAATAAGAATTTATCGCTTCGGTCGGTAATAATGATTGCTGAATCCGCCGTATGCGCCAAAACAACGGTTTGCTTTTCTTGAAAAGTTGCGAGCGCAATGCGCGTTTTTATAAATCCATCTGCGCCAAAAGTAAGTTGATGAAACGAAAGTAATGCAAATACGATTACGCATGTAGTAAGTGCGATGACTTGGCGTTTTTTTGAAATGAATTGAACACTTTCCGTTATCAATACGGCAATAGGAACGGTAAATAAAACCGAAGCCGGTAACCAATAACGAATATAAGAATTGCCAAGCGTGATGAGTTTCGGGTCAGGATTATCGTTAATCACCCAACTACCGTAAACCACCGCTAACCACATAGCTAAACCAATGGTGCCAAAAAGATAGATGCGCCACGAAGCGGATGTTTTTGCCTGCGTTCTAAAAATGAAAAGCATGCCAAGAATTGCAAGCAACCCAAACCATGGAAAAATCAAAAAGAAATAATAATACGCATGTCGAAGAATGGCGCGTTCGTGAATGCCAAAAGGAAAAAGATACTGCGCTAGAGCTGGAAATGTTTGCGGTTGCACAACCTCTGACGTTGCCTCAACTGGCATCGATTCGATTTCAATCACTTCAGCCGTCGGTGCTTTATAGGTATAACCCGTTGTAAATGGATTGCCGAAAATTTGTTGATTCAGCAATAAAAACGGCGAAGCAACAAGGAAAATACCGATCATAAATGCTGCGGCCTTTTGCGCGAATTGCACTCTCATCTCTTTTTTGAATGCGAAGACAATTAGTCCAAGCCCCGCCACAACCCACAATACTTCCGAAGTACGCAAAAGTAAGGCGAGAGCAAAAAATCCTCCTGCAAATAATTCGTTTAACCGCGCAAGTGAATGCGTGCGCCACGTTTTTTGCACTGGTTGATTTAAGAAAAACCATGCAGCAATAATTAATGACGCAACAAAAGGCACATTATGCATCATGACGCGCGCACTATAAAACCAATAACCAGGGTGAGTGGCGAGCAGCGCAGCAGATAAATACGCGATGCGTGGATTTTGCGTTTGTTTACTCACGAGGAAAAACCACGCCAAAATACCAAGCACAGAAAAAAGTGGCGTAATTAAATAAATACCAAAATCACCAACCACCTTTGCAAGCATTCCGGCGAGCACCGGTAAGCCAAAAAAACTATTCGGTACAAGAGTATTTTCTACACGCACCGTGCTTCGTGGGCCAATGAACACATCGGCCCCTTCTACCACGAGTGCAGGAATAGTAAGCGAATTTGTTTCTTTAAATTGCAAAGCAAATACTTGATTCGCGCGTTCATCTGGCGAATTAACGATTGGCGAAAACGGAACCGTGAACAAAAAAAGGGTCATAATATACCCCCCAAAAATCGCAGCAATACCTGCCGAATGCCTGAATGTCATACTATAAACTATAGGTGAGCAATGAAACGATAGCGAAAATAATTGCTAAAATTAATGTTCCTTCAGAAAGACTAATAAATAAGTCGACACCAAGCGCCAGTGAAATGAGTAAAAACAAAACGCCGCAAAATTCCAAAAACATTTTCAATTTACCCCACACATTTGCTTGCCCCACTTCACCTTGCCGGCGTTTATACCAACCACCAAGCACAATTAAGAGTTCAACCGTAATAATTGCAATGGCAATATACGGATTTACATGTTGAATCACAATAAGCAAAACCACCGAACCGATGAGAATTTTATCGGCAATTGGATCGTAAAAAGTTCCCCAAGCAGTAATTTGCGCGCGAATTCGCGCAAGCGAACCGTCGAGTGCATCGGTGAATGCCGTAAAAATAAACAAAGGAACGCCAATCGAGTATTGCTCCAAATACAGGAGAATCAAAACGATTGGTGTCAAAATCATACGCAAAACCGTTATATGGTTCGGTTTTACGAAATGCGGAATAAGCCAAATGAATGGCTTCATTAAGGTATCGTGCGGAAATAGTTGATTTGGATCCCTCTTGTGCATATCTGAAATACATCATAGCATGAAAACAGGGTTTTTTAGCAAGTATGAGCCATTTTTCACTTTCAACCATTTTTCCCTTCCTTGAACGCAGTGCGTTATTTTTTGCGCTCTATGCACTTTTTGGGAGCGCGCTTTACTACACGAATTTAGCTCAACCGCTCTTTTTACTCCTCATTTGCATTCCTGTTATTTGGCTTACTTTAGCCGTAAAGCTACCAGAATCCAGCGATTCAAACGAATCATTTCGGGCAGGGAAACCCCGCCCCTACTTCCTATTTCCAATCTCCTATTTCCTTGTCCTTTTCTCCCTCCTTATTGCAAGCTGGTGGATGATTATTTCCCAAATCAGTATTACAGAAAGCGTGCGTTCGCTTTGGCTCGTTTTACCCGCTTCAAGCCTTGCGGTGCTTGGCCTTGCAAGTAGCGTTTTTGCTCTGATTACACAACGTACAGCGAATCAACTCGTATATTTCGCCTTTTTTTCTGTCCTCCTCAGCTCTTCCCTCTTGCTTGCGGCCATGCTTTTTCCGCTTGGATTTGGCTTCGACCCATTTATTCACCGTGCCACCGTTTCGCATATTGCTGAATTTGGAACCATTTCTCCAAAGCCTCTTTATTATGCTGGCCAATATGCTATCGAGCTTTTTGCAAGCGAAGTGCTCGCCATTCCCCTCAAAACCTTTGACCGATTTTTCTTGCCCGTTTTTGCAAGCATTTTCATTCCGCTTTTTGCTATACGATTCACGACGACGCACCACCTTTCGCCCTTTTCTCTTTTCACGCTCTTCCTACTTCCCCTTTCTTCTTTTATTATTACCACGCCGCAATCGCTGGGATTTATTTTTTCTGCCGCTGCGATATTTTTCCTCGTTGATTATTTCAAACAACCAAGCCGCCAAACTTTTCTTGCCCCGCTCATTTTTACCCTCGCGTCTTTATGCATTCACCCAATTTCTGGCATTCCCTCGGCCGTTCTTTTGGCGATCGCCGTCGTGATGCGTTCTGATATTGCGCAATTAAAAAAACGGCTTCTCATTTTCGTTTTCGTTTTATTTGGCAGTATTAGTATTCCTTTGCTCTTTTTTGTAAATGGTATTGTGAGCGGATTGCCACTTGCGATTTCGTTTGCAAATTTTGACTGGCAGGATTTTTCTGTATTCCTTCCTTACGCGAAAAATAATTACAACCTCTTTTACGATGCACTGTATTTAATCGGGAATAATCTATGGGTGATTTTCGGTGTTTTTGCGGCCATTGGATTACGAACACAAAATCAAGAATTAACCTCATTCAAACAAGCACTTGTTCTTTCTGCCGTGATTTCATTTTGTAATTACGCAATCCTCGCATTTGGTATGGAGTTTTCGTTTTTGCCGCAAAATGAACGGCAAAATTATGCCGATCGATTACTTGTGATGATGGCTTTTTTCCTTTTGCCTCTCGCTCTTATGGGCGCATCGCGCATTGCAAAAACCGTTGCGCAATCTACCACCGCTCATCAATTAGCAAGTGCAATCGTGCTTGCAGGCGTGGTAATTTCGAGTGTGTATTTTACCTATCCGCGCCACGACGCTTATGCTCGTTCTGGCGGATTTAATGTTTCATTAACCGACCGTGAAATCGTGCAAGAAATCGAAAAAAGAGCAGGCGGTAAAGAGTATGCAGCACTTGCGAATCAAGCCGTTTCGGCATCAGCCTTAGAACAATTTGGCTTTAAGACCTATTTTCATGGCACAATCTTTTTCTACCCCATTCCAACCGGCGGCGAATTATATACGCATTTTCTTACCATGAATGAAAAGCCGAACATGGAAACGATTCATGCCGTACAAAAACTAACTGGTGCAGAAACAGTGTATTACGTTGTAAATGATTATTGGTGGAATGCGCCACAACTTATTGAACAAACAAAATCACTCACGAATGAGTGGTTTACGTCTGGCGACGGAACAATTCACGTCTTTATTTTTTCGCCCCTCCCTTAACTTCTTCAATCAAAAGCAAAAGCCGTTTTGTATAAATCGGAAGTGAATGTGCGGAAACGGTTCCTTTAATTTCATCACGGAAAGACGCTAGTGTTTCTTTCCTTTCGTCGAGTTTTTTAATCACACGCATTAAATCCTGTCGCGAACCTGCCGTAAATAAAAAGCCATTCAAACTATCTTCTACCAATTCACCAACGCCACCAATATTCGACGCTAAAACAGGAACGCCCGATTGCAAGGTTTCGTAAATCACGGTTGGTGAATTTTCATAACAAAGCGAAGGCACCACAAGCGCATCGGCAACATTAAAACAATTTGCTAATTGATCGAGCGAAATATATCCAAGATAATTTATATTTTTTCGTTCTTTGGATTTTTTCTCAACGAGTGGTCGCAATGTTCCTTCACCGGCAATGATCAAATTAGCGGGAATATCTAAATCTTCAAACGTATTCAATAAAAACCGAATGCCTTTATGTTCTTCTAATTGACCAACGAAAAGTAAATTCAATGGCCCAGGATGGCGACCACTTCGTTCAATGGTTGCTAGAAGTGGTGCAGGATTTGGAATCACTTCAACGCGCGAATTGCGGAAAAATCCTCGGCGTAAATATTCATTGCGCAAATAGGTAGATGGAAAAATCACCAAATCTGGTTTACCCATCATGAATTCGCAAATACGCGCATACGCTAAATAGAGCGGTGTTAAGAAAAACATCACGCGTTCTTTTCCAACAAATAATAGTCCTGACGGATAAATTAATTGCAAATCGTGAACGACATGTACATGCGTTACTTTTGCGCGCTGAATGGCTCGTGGAATACGCAAACCAATCCCTTTTAAATTATGCGTCATTATCACGTCAGGATTTTCTTCATCAATCACTTGTTTCATGTGACGCTTTCCTGTTCCGCAAAATGTATCGTAAATGTGCCAGAAAAATCGCAAAGGCCATGGATACAAATAATCGTCTAAAACAAAATACAAATTTCCAGGAAAAAAGCGATAAATACGTTCCGGTGCTTGTTCGCTCCGTTCAAGCCCTTTTGTTCCCCGTGGTGCCGCAGTAACAATAAAAACATTGTGGCCGGCTTCGGTTAAGCCTTCCACCGTGCGCACAACCACTTGTTCTGCACCTCCACGAATATGCGGTGGGTAAAGATTTGAAACGATTCCTATTTTCATAATCCACGATACAACTCAATTAAACGTTGTATAAGTCTATTTTCATCATAATTTTGACGAATATGCAAACGTGCCGCTTTGCCCATTTTGGCAAATTTCTCCCGATTACGCAAAAAATCGGCAAGCACTTCTGCTAGAGCAAGCGCGTGATTTGGCGGAATAATTACGCCAGTTTTGCCGTTTTTCACAAGCGTTCGTACTCCGGGCAAGTCTGTTACGATTGAAGGAATGCCGCTCTTTGCCGCTTCGAGTGTTACCAGTCCATATGCTTCGGAACGGTCGATAGAAGGCAAAACATGCACATGTGCTGATGCATAGGTGGCGCTTAACTCTTCGTCAGTAATGCCACCTAAAAATTCAACCTGTCCTTCTACGCCAAGCGTTTTTGCTCGCCATTCAAATTGCGCTTTTTCACTTCCCTTCCCAATCACCAATAACCGCCATGCCTCATTTTTTGACAATGTCGATACAGCTTCAAGCAAAATAGCTAATCCTTTAAAATAATGCGCCTTATCTAAACCACCAACAAAAATAATGGTAGGAATGGTTGATTTTGGTGTTTGCGAATTTGTATCTTTCAATGCAATACCAAACGGCAATTCTACAAGTTGCGGGTAGCTCAGATTGCAAGACTGTGCATAATCTAAAGAACTCACCAAAATCTTTTTTGCCTGCCGTAAAATACATGGTTCAAGAAAAAATCGTTGCAACGAAAAAATCATGCCAAGCAAACCACTTCCCTGCGTTTTCATGTGATACGTTACGACAAGCGGAATGCGCCATAAAACCGAAGCAAGGCAAGCAAAAATCGCTCCGCCATAAAACGGATAATGCAAATGAATCACATCAAACGATTTTGCACGCCATAAAATAGACGGCATAAATGCGCCATTGCCATAACGCAAAAAAGGACGTGCGTGTTCTGGTGTATAAGGAATGGCATCCACTCCCTGTTTTTGCAAACCTAAAACATAACGCTCGGCAATTTTCCCCATTCCGCCTTTATAGGGCGGGTAAACTGGTGCAATATGCAAAATGCGCATATTACCAAATCACGATTTTTTTCAGTATCGCCGTAACGTTCGAAAGAATTGGATTCGCCAGCTTTTCTACAATCACATTATGTTGCTCTTGCGCTTCTATTTTTCCGCTTACAAAACGTAATAATTCGCGGTCGCTGATTTTACGTAATCGTTTTACTCGCCGACGCATGCCAAAAATCAATTTCCATGTGCGTGGCTTATACCATTCAAGCAAGGCCCACACTTTTGATTTTACCCAGCCGCCATAAATTGCAAAAATCCACGTCGCTACCTCTACCGCAAGCAAAACGGGCGCAAGTAAAACAAGAGTTGGCAAACGGTAATACGCTAACACCACCACATAACGATACAATTCCGTCCAAGCAAACTTTTTCGGATTCCGTGAA
>CAYZYJ010000033.1:8184-9549 GCA_964482565.1 uncultured Gammaproteobacteria bacterium | reverse complement strand
CGCCGATAAAAAATCTGCAAAAGAATCATTTGCAACGGCCACCATCGACGAAAAGATGAATGACTTATTGCTTGTAGAAAAAGGCAAGGCCCCACTTACTTCGGTTGGGCAAGAAAAAATGCGTCTCAGCATGTTTGAATTAATGAAGAGCAAAGACGCGCAAGAGGCTATGGTTAAGCGGTTCAAAGGTCAGGGCATGACGCAAGAGCAAGCCGAGGAACGGCTCAATGCAATGAAGGGCAAGATTATGACCACCATTTCACAAAATACAAGTTCGTATGTTGGTGATGACAAAGAAAGTAAGGGACAATGGAAAGACATGCAATTGCAAAATATGCATTTGCTGCAGGATAAGAATAAGAAATTTGATGAAAAATCAGCGCGTAAACTTATCGACGACGCTAGCTTTAAGCCGAGTCAACTTTCACAAGCTGCGGTTGCAGATCCTAATGTTCAGCGCATGTTGAGCGAGCGTGTGATGAGTTTTGGTCCAAATGGCGAGCCAATTACGGCGCTTGATCAAATAAAATCTGGTTTGGCAGGTTCTGAATTGCGTGATGTGGTGAATGGAAAGGGCGCAAAATTAGCAAAATCGAATGCTGATACGATTGGTGCAGCAATTAAGAATCGTTATATTAACCCAGATTCCGTTCAGTCAGCTGATTTGAACCGTGATGAAGTCGTTGAAGGATTGGCGAGTGCTGAGGTTGATTTATCTACCATTGCAAATGGCACCGTATTGCAAGAAATTCAGCAAAAGTTTGCGCAAAAACGTGCTGCTGCGCCGGCTGACAGTTATGACGCCATGAAGTATCAAAAGGCCGAGGTTATGGCGGCAAAAGAAGGAGATGCTAGCCAAGTTCTTCAGATTCAGGTCAATGCAAATGGAACCGACGTTGTAGAATCAGGTACTCCAGTTGAGGCAGCGAATCGTACGACTATTTTGCGTAATATGGCGAAGAATGACATTAAACAAGTGTCTAAGTTTAATGTGGAAATTGAAGTTTCGCACCGTCAGAAAAAGCATAATTCCGTAACGCGTGAATTGGCGCAAAATGTTAATGTTGGTCAAATTAAGGCGCTCGATAAGGAGTACCAGGTGGCCGAAAAACAAAAAGATACAAAGAAGATGGAGGTAGTGAGTGCGGCAACGGCAAACATTCGAAAGGCGCTCGAAATAGACATGAAAGAAATTGAACGATCTGGAAAGGTTCCTTCAAAAGATCATTTAGCAAAACTTCAGGAAGTTGAAATGGTGCAACGTATTACCAAGAAAACCGAGCCTGTAGTCGTTGTTCCCGGGCCAACACCTCCGCCTCCGCCACCACCTGGCGCACCAGGCGGCCCTACCGTTAATCCGACCAC
>CAYZYJ010000033.1:5742-8084 GCA_964482565.1 uncultured Gammaproteobacteria bacterium | reverse complement strand
CAACTCCGTAAACTAACCCATGCTACAAGACTTACTCAAAATTAACGAAGTACGCGCATTCCTCCTTGAAGGTGATGTGATTAACGTTTTGCGCGAAGCTTTAGAAAAGCAATCACTCGACGGCACGCGTTATGCGGAATTGCTTGATTTATGCGATGCTGTCATCGACCGCACCGCTTCGCCAAAACAAATGCCGCAACTTATTGCGGCGGCATTTGGCATAAGTGAAGAGCAAGCAACATCACTCGCTATTGCTGTTGCTGGCCACCGATTACTCCCAATTGAACAATATATTCCAGGCCTTAAAGCACAGTTTTTAGCATGGGGCGGGCAATTAAGCGATTTTCCTTCGCGCCGAATCGAAAACGATCGCGCATTAACCGAATTGCTTGTTGAACGATTACTCGAAGAGCAAGGTGTGCAATTAGAAGATTCCTTGCGTAAACGACTGGTGTATTTAGCGGGCGGATTTTTAGGCAAAGATCGCGCAAAAGAACCAACGCTTGCTTTAATGCAAAGGCCAAGTAATTTGGGCGGATTAGCGATTTCTAAAGAAGCGGCGGAACGCGTGCTCGACGCCATTGTAAAAGCGCGTGAAGAATTCGATGCGCTGCAAAAAGAAGAAGAAAAAACTGCCGTAGAACATTTGGAAACGCCAGAAGAAATGCCAGAACAAGAAGTTTTAGAACCAGCGGAGTCACTTACCAAAGATGACCTTTTTGCGTATGCAGAAACCTTGCAAGATGACGCCGATATTGTTGCAGAGCAAGTACAAGCGATTGGTGAAGCGATAGAAAAACCAACGCTCACCGTGGTTGAACTGTTGGAATGGGCAAAATGGTTGCAAGACGATGAAGATGAACCGGTATTGCCGCCGCATTCTGAAAACGAACCATTGCCAGCTGTTCGCCAACAGTCAGCTGTAAGCACACGTATGCCTATTGTTGCAGGTGATTTGATTTCTCAAGATGAAAAAAAGGAAGTAGAAGACCATGAATTAATGTTGGCGTTTTCTGGTTCCGTAGAAGAAGATGATTCACAAAAAAAGGCGCGCGAAGAAAAAGTGAATGCATTATTGCAAGAAGCGACGCCTTATTTTAAAGCAAAAAATCTCACAGGCGCACAATTTAAAGATGCCGCCGAAGGACATGTGCGAGGGCGACGCGAATTGATTCGTACGCTTGAATTGTTAAAAGAAAAGTTTGGTTTTAACGATGTTGAGGTAGAAGAAATTGTCGCAATTTTTGAACGTGCGCGCGAAATTGCTTTGCGAATGGACGAAAAACCAGCCATGCGCGTGGTTGAAAATAACGAAGTAGATGCAAAAGCATTGAGTGAAAAAGAACAGGAATTACTCAATAAACGCCATGCAGAATTAACAGGGAAGATTTCAAACGAACCAATTGAATCAACGCCCGTGGTAACCCAGGTAAGTGCCGCGCGCACCAAGGCTGATGAAATCGCTTTGCAAGAAGCAAAAATCAATACGGAAAGTGTTAAAAAAGCAGAAACCGCCTCTAAGCCACCAAAAGCAGCGACCAAACTTTCGGTACAAAGCACGCCTCCGCAAACTGGCAAACTGACTGATATTACGTTTACGCGCACCTTAAAAGGGCCGGTAGATGAATTGCGTGCTATGACAAGTGTGGAGTTCCGTCGCCTTTCTTCGGACCCCGTTGAGGCAACACGAAAAATTGAAGATAGATTAGCACTTTTGCAAGAAACAACGTATGAAGAACGCATTAAAGGCGTTCGTGCGTGGCGAGATAGTGCGGTGAATAAATTGTACTTAGAAATGGCACGTGAAGCATTGCAAAACGGCCAATCATTTGCCGAAGTTGGTGCAACTCGCCGAAATGCAGGAAAAGAAAGTTTAAGCCCGGCGGAAGCGTCGGCAATTATGGCATTCAATAGGCGGATTAAGTTTTAGGGGTGTGGCCTATGGCGGAGCAAGCGAAAAATCCGGTAACTCCAAGTCCGGCACAAAATATTACTCTTGCGCCCGACATTTCGCAGGACGTTTTGCGTTCGCAACAAATTACTGATGCAGATAGAAGAGCGGCAGATACTTTGCATATAGAGAAACTAGCAGCAAGAAAAAAGGAAATTCGAAGGTTGTCGGAAAACCATAAGCTTGACGCTGTGAGTTCGGTTCCTGTAGGCGGTTTTGGAGATAGGAGAAAAAAAGACGAAGGCAGTCAATCAGATAAAGAAGAAGGGGGAGAGGATGACGCGGCAAAAAAGAAACCAGTTGACCCACGTTTAGCACGATTACAGCAATTAAATGCGCTGCGTAAACGTGCAGCAAGCTCCGCGCCGCAAAAGCATGTACCGAAAATTTC
>CAYZYJ010000033.1:0-5642 GCA_964482565.1 uncultured Gammaproteobacteria bacterium | reverse complement strand
CAAAAAAGGAAAAGGGAAAATTGGCAAAAAATAACTTTGAAACTGTGATATACTTTAGGTATGCAACAGCAATTTGTGGTGCCACAATTTCTTGACGTAGAGCCAAAAATTATCGGCCCAGTAACGGGGCGCCAGTTTTTGATTTTAATGGCAACCTCATTGGTAATTTTTATTTTATACAGTTTATCGCCAAGTATTATTGTGGCGGTTGTATTGATTTTACCGGTACTCATGTTTGGATTAGCATTGGCGTTTTACCGGCCAAATGGCGTGGCGATGCATTTCTTTTTGCTGAATATGCTGCAAACGCTTCGTAAGCCAGGAATTCGTATTTGGGATAAAACGCTTTCCGATTCCGACATTCGCACCATCATGAAAAAGGCAGAAGAACCGGTTGTAGAGCCAGAATACATTCCACGCAAACCGCCACTTGAGTATTCACGCCTTTCCGAACTTACGCTTGTCGTAAACACGGGCGGAATGTACGAATCGGAATCCGAAGACAACTTGGACTTATCCACACGTCAATCATATGGCAAAAAAGACTCAACCAAATAAATTAGCAAAACCAAAGCCAGGGCCACCAACGCAGCGTTATTTAGATATTGCTGAAATTCGTGAAGATGTGGTGATTTTAAAAGATGGCACTTTGCGTGGGGTTTTAATGACCTCGAGTATTAACTTTGCCTTAAAATCGCAAGATGAACAGCAGGCGACTATTCAGGCGTATATGCAGTTTTTGAATGGTTTAGAGCATCCGGTGCAAATTGTGATTCAGTCGCGCAAGATGAATGTGGAAAAGTATATGCAGTTTTTGGAAACTCAAGAACGCGATATGAAAAATCAATTACTGAAAGCGCAAATTCGCGATTACCGCTCTTTCGTTGGTGATTTAATCGAACTCGGCGAAATCATGCAAAAGCGTTTTTATGTGGTTGTTCCATATGATCCAGTTTCCGATAATAAAAAAGGCTCGTTTATGAGTCGCGTTCAGGCCGCAATTACGCCGTCTGGCATCATTAAACTCACGAAAAAACAATTCAAAGAACGTAAATTAGCACTTACACAACGAGTGAATATTGTGCAAAGTGGATTAACGGGAATTGGATTGCAAAGCAGTATGCTCGATACGCAAGGGCTAATTGAATTGTATTACACCGTTTATAATCCGGAGTCATACGATACGCAAAAACTCACCGACGTTTCCAATTTACGTCTTGAAGATCAATTTTAAAAAAGAGTATGGCTATTTCTGTTCAACAATTTAATGATGACCGCGGCAAAAAGCGTCAGAAAGAAGAAAAGCCTCTCACCGAGGCGGAATTGCGATTAGCAGAAGAGCGCGCAACGATTGAGGAAGAGCGTGTTTATCGTCGTGGTACTGCAACCGTGCGCGATATTATTGCGCCAGCTTCTTTGCAAGTGAATCCTGACCACATGCGACTTGGCAGCAAGTGGACACGCACGTTATTTGTGGTTACTTACCCACGTTTCGTTGGTATTGGTTGGGGCGCACCAATCATTAATTATAACGGCACCATGGATATTGCTTTGTATTTTTACCCAATCAAGCCGGAAATCATTTTGAAGCAACTCAAAAATAAAGTGGGTGTGGTGCAATCGCAAATTTCAAGCGATGCAGAAAAAGGTGCTCCACGCGACCCAATGCAAGAAACGGCCTTGCGCGACATGGAACAATTGCGCGACGACTTAACACAAGGGACGGAACGATTTTTTCAATTTGCGTTTTACATTACGATTTACGCAAATGACAAAGAGGATTTAGATAAACGTACCGACGAAATCGAATCGCTTTTCGGTTCGAAGTTGATTTATACACGACGCAACTTTTACCAAGCGGAACAAGGATTCAACTCTACGCTGCCACTTGCGAATGACGAATTATTCATTACGTTTAACATGAATACGAGTCCGATTGCATCGTCATTCCCATTTACATCTTCCGATTTAACGAGCGATAAAGGCATTTTATACGGCATTAATCGGCACAATAATTCGTTGATTTTATTTGATCGTTTTTCGCTTCAAAATGCGAATGCTATCGTATTCGCAACTTCGGGAGCGGGGAAAAGTTATGCGGTAAAATTAGAGGTTTTGCGTTCCATGATGATGGGAACGGACGTGATTATTATCGACCCTGAAATGGAATATCGCACACTTTCTGACGCGGTTGGCGGAACCTATATTAACGTTTCGCTTGCTTCCGAAAGTAAAATCAATCCTTTTGATTTACCTCGCGCCATTGGCGACGAAGGATCGGTGGAAGATTTATTGCGAAGCGCCGTGATTACGATTAAGGGGTTGATGCGCATTATGATTGGGCAACCAATTGGGGCAGGGGGCGTGGTTGGATTTACGCCAGCCGAGGATTCCATGCTTGACCGTGCGCTTATTGAAACCTATGCGAAAAAAGATATTACGCCAGATTTAGCATTGAAAGATTTAGAAAATGTAGAGTATCCGGTTTTGCAAGATTTGCAGGAAGTACTTGAAGGATTTGAAGGTTCTGATGAATTAGTAGCGCGTATTCGTAAATATACCGAAGGAACATTTTCGGGATTATTGAATTCGCCAACGACCGTTGAAATGACCAATCAGTTGGTGATTTTTTCGGTGCGTGATTTGGAAGATGAATTGCGTGCCATGGCGATTTACACCATCGTAAACTACATTTGGAATGTGGTGCGATCGAGTCGTAAAAAGCGTGTGCTCGCCATCGACGAAGCGTGGTGGCTTATGCAATCCGACGACTCAGCGAAGTTTATTTTCGCTCTTGTAAAACGTGCACGTAAATATTTCCTTGGCGTCACAACCATTACACAAGACGTAAACGACTTTTTAAATAATCCTTATGGTCAAGCGATTGTAACCAATTCATCGTTGCAATTACTCCTCAAACAATCCCCAGCGGGTGTGGATAGAATTGCGGAAACATTTAATCTCACGACAAGCGAAAAGTATTTATTGCTCGAAGCGTCGGTCGGAGAAGGCATTTTCTTTGCCGGCAATAAACATGCGGCGATTAAAATCATTGCATCGTATTCTGAAGATCAACTTATTACCACAAATCCAGAACAGCTTTTAGAACTCGAACGCGCGCGTAAGGATTTTGAAGCGTCATTTAGTAGTGGCCCGGAAGACATTTTAGAAACAATAAAAGTACCGGACGAAGAAAAAGTGGCAGAAGTAAGCGTAGAACCGGTGGAGACAGAGGAGGTCGTTGCTGACGCTGTGGATAACGTAGATGACGGTGCCGCAGATGAATTGGCGCAAAAAGCCGCCGACGCAGCTGCCATGCTACTTGCACAAGAAGGGGAAATGAAACAAAATGGATAATATGAATAAACAACGATTAGAAATCATTGGCGCGATTGTGGTGATTGTTGGGGTGATTTTATTGTTGTTTTTGCTACTCCGCAAAGGCCCTGATGCAACCGAGCCAAGTGGCGAAACGCCAGCGCCTGTGCAAGAAGTTAATGAAGCGGCATTTCCTCGCACGATTACGAATGCAGAACCGCTCTATTTACCAGATCCTATTGCTCGGTCATTTGTCGAGCGATTTGGCAGCTTTTCGACCGAAAGTGATTTTAAGAATTTAGTAGACGTGCAGGTTTTTGCCACCGATTCGTTGAAAACGGAATTAGAACGGGTTTTAGCTGATGCAAAAAGTCGTGTAAGCGGGTATTATGGCGTATCAACGCGCGTTATCAATATCGAAAAATTGGAAGAAACCGAATCAACGGCAACGATTTTAGTGAAAACGCAACGAGTGGAAACGATTGACGACCCACAAAATACCGCCGTGCGTTACCAAGATATTGAACTTGAAATGGTACGCGAGGGCGATACATGGCTCGTTGCAACCTATGCTTGGCGGTAGATTGAAACATTTTTTACATGAATGCGCGGAGGCTTTGTTTCCGCGTTTTTGTTTTGGCTGTAAACGTGAAGGGGAATTGCTTTGTGAATCGTGTTTTGTAAATTGGCTGCCAGATTCGGTGCGCGAGGCAGAAGAATCACGTTTCGCTTTTGGAAAGTATGTAAACCCTTTGTGGCGGCAATTAATTGGTGCGTGGAAATATGATTTTGATGATTCTGCATTTACCTTAATGCAAAGGCAAATAGAAAAATCGAGCGGATTGGTAAGGGCTTTTTGCAAAGATGAGGGAATAGAGGCGCTGATTCCACTGCGTCTTTTTGCGCGCAAGGAAAGAGAAAGGGGATTTGATCAATCGATTGGAATTGCTTTTGCGATTTCGGCATTAACGGACGTGCCAGTATTGAATGGATTACGGCGTGTGCGAGCAACCGGAAAACAGGCCGATCGCACCGACGATGAGCGGAAAAAAGCGATGCAGAAAAGTCCGTTTATATGGGTATTAAAAAATGTGCCGGAAAACGTCGCGATAGTGGACGATGTGTATACGACGGGCGCAACGTCAAATGCAGCAAAAGAAGTATTGCTTCGGCATGGAGCGAAAAAGGTGAGTGTGATTACGCTTGCAATCGGGCGATAAAAAGAAAAACATCGTTGTAACAACGATGTTTTTCTGGTGCGCCCGGCACGACTCGAACGTACGACCCTCAGCTCCGCAAGCTGATGCTCTATCCAACTGAGCTACGGGCGCTCTATGTATCGCTGGCTAAAATGGCGTGCTTTTTGCTCAGAACTCCGTTCCTCGCTCACCGTACTTAATCAGTACGCCTCGCTTCGGTACTCGTTCTTCACAAAAATCCCATCCATTTTATCTCAGCTCACTCACGATGCTCGCTAATCAAAGCTCACAATGTGATGTAAATCCTGATTTTCTTATCAAAATCCTACAACTTATACACTCTGCGGAGTACATCTGTCAAGTCTTCTTCTTCGCGTTCGAGGTCTTCCATGGCGTATAAAAGCAAGGTTTCGCGCAATTCAACGGGGTTTTGGGATTCAAGGGGAATCACAAGCATTGGCTGTAAAATCGAGTTAAATCGCAAGTACAAATTCTTCACAAGTGGCGGGTTAAAAACCACGGAAAAATTCTTCATATCGCGGTACGAATAGAACTCATTCCCAACAACAATACCAAGCGTTGTAATGTAAACCATAATGCGTTCTGGCTTGCGCAAGTTATTCACAAGCATCATAACGCCCATTAAAAGGACAATGATGGCGAAGAGGTAGCTTTCTATCCAAATCGCATATAAAATAAAGGCTAAGGAAAGCGCTGTCGCGATTAAATACCATGAACGTGAACGTTCGTAAGGAGGGAATTCCCAGGTTTCCCAGGCGTGCAATTCATCGCCTACCTCGATTTCTACCACGGTGTTTTGTGTATCATTCGCCATATATGTGTATTATACCAGATTGTGGACTTGAAAGCAGGGAAGAAATAGAGTAAGCTCTTGGGGCAATAGAGTTAGTAGTTTGTTGTAAAAAAGGTTCTAGGGTTTAGGTGTTAGATGGTGATGAGCTCAAGATTTTTGTTCTGCTGCTAGGAGAAAAGCGAGTAAAGCCGAAAGCGTACTTCATGGTACGGTAAGGCTGACGGAGCTTTTCGACAACGCAGAAGGACAAAAAGATGAGTGAGCATAACATGGAGAGGTGGCCGAGTGGCCGAAGGCACCACATTGCTAAC